>NZ_QFGB01000056.1:0-27788 GCF_004369245.1 Pelotomaculum sp. FP
CTGGCGGTGACCGTGCCCCCGCCGGCCTTGTGACCGGTGACGGTGGCGGTATAGGTGTTACCGCTGCCATATAAGTCGAACACAATGCCGGCCAGGTCGAACATGCCTCCCTCGAATTGTTCGGCGGCAGTAATGGTTAAGGAAGCCGGACCGGTGCCGCCATTTTCTAACCAGATACTCGTAGCGTCACCATTCAAGGTCACGCTGCCGTTGGCGGCAACCGTGAAACCGTTGTTGAGATCGTCCACCCAGTCCGGGTAACTGAGGTCCTGGGTCAGGGCGGGACTATCGACTCCGGACTCTGCCTGGCCGGACACCGATATCCTGGCCGTCACCGCCGCACTGGTACCCCCGTCGCCGTCGCTGACGGTGATGGAGATGGTGCGGTAACTGGCGGGCTCATTGGAGGTGTTCCCGTAGGCCAGCGCGCGCAGCAAATCTGTAACCAGCGCCGGGGTGGCTGAGGCATTGAGGGCAATCACCAGGCTGGAACCATTGGCGCCGCCGCTGATCGTGCCGATCTGACCGGCGCCGGCATGGTTGACGGCGCCGCCCGACACGGAGATATTGCCGATATTGCCGACGGACAGCTGATCCTCCGGCAGCCCCGCGGCAATGTAGGAGACCGTGACCTGTCCGCCGTCGAAGTCCTCGGAGTCGCTGTCGGTCACCATGATGTCGGCGTCAATCTGCTGCGGCGCGGCATTGACGGTGTTCTCCTGAAAGGTGATGTCATTCAGGCCGGTAACACTTGGCTCCTGGTTTCCCACGTATGCCTGAGGATTGGCGATGGTAAACGAATCCAGCCCCAGGTTATACACGTTAGCGGTGCCGGAAATTTGAACATCAAAAGAATAGATATGGGTCAGGCCACTCAAGTCTATAGCGTTGAATTCCGCCACAGTACCGCCGGTTTTGCTGGCGGTGACCGTGCTGCCCCCGGCCTTGTGACCGGTGACGGTGACGGTATAGGTATTCCCGCTGCCGGCCAAATCGAATACCAGCCCGGTCAGGTCGAACATGCCTCCCTCGAATTGTTCGGCGGCAATGATGGTTAAGGAGGCCGGACCGGTGCCGCCATTTTCTAACCAGATACTCGTAGCGTTACCGTTCAAGGCCGCGCTGCCGTTGGCGGCAATGGTGAAACCGTTATTGAGATCGTCCCACCAGGCCGGGTAACTGAGGTCCTGTGTCAACGCCGGGATCTCGACGCCGGACTC
Source organism: Pelotomaculum sp. FP (assembly GCF_004369245.1). NCBI lineage: Bacteria > Bacillati > Bacillota > Clostridia > Eubacteriales > Desulfotomaculaceae > Pelotomaculum > Pelotomaculum sp. FP. The sequence goes on from NZ_QFGB01000056.1 coordinate 1,221, forward strand.
CGCCTGGCCGGACACCGATATTTTGGCCGTCACCGCTGCACTGGTACCCCCGTCGCCGTCACTGACGGTGATGGAGATGATGCGATGGCTGACGGGCTCATTGGAGGTGTTCCCGTAGGTCAGCGCGCGCAATAGCTCCGTAACTCGCGCCGACGTGGCGTTGGCATTAAGGCTGATCACCAACTGGGAGCCGTTGCTCCCGCCGCTGACGGTGCCGATCTGGGTACTGGTATAATTGACGGCGCTTCCGGACACGGAAATGTTGCCTATGTTGCCCACCGCCAACTGGTCTTGCGCCGAGTTGCCGGCGGTGTAGGAAACCGTGACTTGCCCGCCGTCAAAGTTGGCCGAGTCGCCGTCGGCCACCGTGACATCCGGGTCAATCTGCTGCGGCGCGGCATTAACGGTGTTTTCCTGGAAGGTGATGTTGCTCAAATTGCTGATAGCCGGCGCTGCATTGCCGCTGTTCACCTGATTGGCGATGGTGAACTGTCTAAATTCGGCATACCAGACTGGGAAAGGAGGATCGGTACCCCCCAAGCTGATTTTAAACTTGGTCAGGCCGGTAAGACCGCTTAAATCTGCTCCGGAAAAGGTTTTTTGAGTAGCGCCGTCATTCGGCCACGCAAGAATTACGGGAGCGGTGGTTGAATTATCCGTCTTGGTGCCAACTATCGTAAATGTCATGTTCCAATCAGACTGATATTTGCCAAGCGTGAGCGATGCCAGGTCAAAAGAAAATAACTCCTCGCCAGGAGCTGTGGAAAATTCTATCCATTGTGCCGCGGTTTCGCCGTTGTCGATCCAAATAGCTCCGTCATCGCTAGCCAGCGCATCTGATGCAGTTGGTGGAGCAAAACCATTGGCAGCATCTGAAATCCAATCGCTATTCAATTGCTGAGTGTCACTGACGCTTGCCTCCGCCGCAGGCGCGTTGGCAAAGGCTAACGCAATAACGGCTGTCAACAGGAGAAAGACAAAAAAAATCTTCGGTTTACAACACATCCTTTACACCTCTACTTAAATGGCGGTTATTTAATTAAACAACCGGTACAATAACGTCTCCGGAACTTTCTTCATATGATACCTTCCCGACGTTAGAAATCGGCTTTAGGCAGCCACTGCATTTCGCAATAAACTTCCCTGTCCTCCGCCACCCGGAACCCAAGCCTCTCATAAAGGGCACGGGCGGCGTAGTTGTACCAGGCCACATGGATGCGCACCGGCTTGCCCGCTTTGGAGGCGTCCCGCAGCATACCGTTGATCAACTCACTCCCGATTCCCCTGTTGCGGAATTCAGGGAGCAGGGTGATGGCGAGACCGCGAAACTCTTCTTTCCCGCGGTGAACATACAACCTTCCCACGGGTTCTCCTTCCAGAAGTACGACGCAAAACTGCGCACCCGGATAGTCTTTTTTAAGCTGCTCCTGCTCACACCGGAACTGCTTGCCATAAAACTCCGTCTTCTGCTCCTCGCTAAGATAAGTGATCCACTCCAGATCCGGACGGCCGCCGGCAAAGAGACGGAAGAGAAACGGCTCATCCGCCGGACAGACCGGACGCAGGGTTACCCGTGCCGTCTCCTTCACGCCGGAAGCGCACCTTTTCATCTCCCGTTCTCCATCGCCAGTGGCTTTCATTTGTTTCACCCTAATCCCGGGTGGGATAAATGCCCTGCAGGGCTATAATATAATTTACTGCCAAGTAGGGCGGCATATTGTCATGGGATTGACCGCCCCCGGCGGCGCCCGTAGGGGCAGCCGGCTTGAGGGTTGTATTGGCGTCAGCCTCGGGTGAATAGATGTTGTAATACGTGCCCCTTTCCTTTTCATAAGAGCCTGGAACCGCGGTGGGACCGGGTTGTCCAACCGTTGCCGTTTTAGTGGAAGCGGGAATCCCGGACGAAGCATGATTATGCCCAGGCATCTCATTAACTGAAAGGGTAACCCTTTCAGAGCCGGAGACCTGACCAAGAATTCGCGGTGTCAGGCCGGTTCCCTGCCCCGCTCCAAGGGGAACGCGCCCGCACAGGTTCGGCAGGGCGAAAGTGGTTCTCCCATCACCCCCGTAAGTAGTCCCGATTAAAGAAAAGAGCGCTTGGTTCGTGCTGATCTGCAGGATTTGGCCGTTGCAAAACGCCCATCCCTGGGGCGCGAAATTACATGGCCAGGCTATGATTGTACCTATAAACGGATCCATAATAAAATCTCTCCTTTCTTGGTGGCAGAATAATAGAGCAAAAATTCATTAGCGCATAACCCCTTAGCATTGCAAGTATGCGCCGGACCGCCGCCCGCCGGCGTGGGAAGTCTGCCTGCCATTCCCTGCGGTCTGCCCGGATAAAATCGAACCAATCATCAACTCCTTTTCCTTTAACATTGTCTTAGATATAGACGCTGCCTTGAAAGCAGTTGTCCATCATACGAAGCAAACCCAATTGTTCACATACGAAGCGATACCCCAAAAATGCAGGTGCGAATTCATTCGTACAAAAGTTACTTTAGACAACCATGCCGTTAAATACGCACCAGCAAGAGATGAGAACTTTATTTTCAGATGCTCAAGTTCCGCGCTGACGCGCCCTTGCGATTGAAATGGCGGCCATATTCTAAGGTTTCTATACTTAACGCCGCTTGTAGAAGTATGTTGTATAAGCTCGTAGATAGACAAGGCAACTTTATGTATAATACGGAGCTCTTCCTAATATTTACAATGAAGAATTTTATAAATTTTTCATTAATTTCTTACCTATTGAATTGTTTTCCTGGCTGATTAATCGAAAAAAAATATCAATACATATACTATTATCGACATATCAAGTGAAAGTTGTAGACTTATTTGCATGAACGACATGCTTTTCGCACTGAATTACATAAGGGCTATTCCGGGAAAGATCACGTAAACGAAAAAAGAAAGGGGGACTCCCTTCCTTTATTCGCACATAATCCCACAAAGGGATGCGCAAAAAACTCTTAAGGACCTGTTTTACGTATAAAAAAAGGAAGGGGTTTCCCTTCCTTCTTGTTAACGTTTTGAGAACTGGGACGCTTTACGGGCTTTTTTGAGACCGTATTTGCGGCGCTCTTTCATACGCGGGTCCCTGGTCAAGAAACCGGCCCGTTTTAAAGGGGGCCGAAGATTGGGGTCGGCCTGGATCAGCGCGCGTGCGATGCCCATTTTGATTGCTCCGGCCTGGCCGCTGATGCCGCCGCCGAGAACTTTGGCCTGAATGTCGAACCGGGCTGACGCCCCGGTAAGCTCCATGGGCTGGCGTACGATCATTTCCAGGGTCTTGCGGCCGAAGTATTCGCTTACCGGCCGGTTGTTGATGATCACGTTGCCTTCACCTGGTACGAGGAATACCCGGGCAATGGCATTTTTTCTGCGGCCTGTACCGTAAAACATTACCTTTGCCATGCTTTATTCCTCCTTCCCGATGGTCTGCCACTGCCAGGCCTCGGGTTTTTGGGCCTGGTGCGGGTGTTCGGCGTCTTTATATACTTTAAGCTTTCTGGCCATATCGGCGCCAAGTTTGTTATGGGGCAGCATGCCCACGATGGCCTTTTCGACGGCCAGTTCGGGCCTGGTTTTAAGTAAAGTGCCGTAGTCGACCGTTTTCAAACCGCCGGGATAGCCGGAGTGCCTGATGTACTTCTTGTCCTGCAGCTTCTTGCCGGTCAGCCTGATTTTGGACGCGTTGATCACAATCACGTGGTCACCGGTGTCGACGTGGGGGGTAAAGTTGGGACGATGCTTCCCCCTCAAGATTTTCGCCGCCTCCACCGCCAGTTTGCCGAGAACCTTGCCTTCGGCGTCCAGGACAAACCATTTGCGGTTCATCTTTATATCTTCAGCCTTGGCCATAAAGGTCTTCATTTAAAATCTTTCCCTCCTTAAGTCAACAAACAAGGCAAAAACCTTTGTTTTTACCGGCCCGGGGCTGGGAACCGCTAAAAACCACATTTAACATTATAATACACACAATTACAAGTGTCAAGGAAGAACCATATAAGGAAGCAGGGGGACGGTTCTAAGGAAGCAGGGGGACGGTTCTTTTGCTTCCTCCCCTGCATCATGTCTGGTACTCAACCTTCTCCAGGCAGAGTCCCCTCGCCGGGGCGGTAGGACCGCCCCTGAGGCTGTCGCCTTCGAACAGAATATCCTCCACCTCGCCCGGGGGAATTTTGCCTTTGCCAACCCGGATCAGAGTTCCGGCAATCATCCGCACCATGTGATAGAGGAAGCCATCCCCCCGCACGTCGATGTAGATCAGGTCGCCTACCCGGTTTACCCGGCTTTCGAGGATAGTGCGGACGGTGCTCTTGACCGGCGTGCCAAGAGCCCGGAAAGCGCTGAAGTCGTGCCGGCCGAGCAGGTATTTAGCCCCCTCCCGCATCGCCCCATCATCCAGTGGGCTGGGTACGTAATAGCTGAACAGGCGGAGGAATGGAGACGGGTATTTCCCGTTGTAGATGGTATAGCGATAGGACTTGGATACAGCCGAAAAACGGGCGTGGAAGGCGGGGTCGACCTCCACCGATTCCAGAGCCACGATGTCCTCCGGCAGCAGGCTTCTCAGGGCGTAAGCCACCCGTTCCGCCCCTATCTTCCAGGAGCCGGCGTCGAAATTGACCACCTGGCCACGGGCGTGCACGCCGGTGTCGGTGCGCCCGGCCCCGATTACCCGGATCTGTCTTTTAGCCAGCCGGGACAGCCTGTCCTCGACGACTCCCTGGATGGTCTGATACGGGGTGCCGCGCTGCTCCTGGAAGCCATAATAGTTTGTGCCGTCATAGGCCAGGGTAACCTTAATGTTGCACATGGACAGATTTCCTTTTTGCTGGAATGTATTTTGGGAAGCAAGGGGACGGTTCTTTTGGGAAGCAAGGGGACGGTTCTTTTGCTTCCTTTTTGACAATGCGGTTCGAAACAATGTGGACGGTTCCCAATACTTCCATTGCTATTTAGCTGTCTAACAACGTGGGAACAAATTCTTTTCTTAGTGCCGCTACAAGCCGCTATCACGACGCCAGCAGTTGCACACTGCACGTTAGGCGAATTTGTGTGATACTAATGGGAAGCAGGGGGACGGTTCTTTTGCTTCCCTATCTACTACCCCAAACTGCTCAAAAGAAATACAACAAATATTGCTAATTCCGTTTTGATTGTTAATCCCTTAAACAGCTTTGCAGCGCAATTATGATTGAAATCGTCCACATCGGGCAGGGGCTCAATTTACTCGTACTGTTAAAGACAGAGGACTTTGCTTTGCCTCATTTTTGGAAGCAAAAGAACCGTCCCCTTGCTTCCTTTTCCTGATCACCTCAAAACAAGCGTGCCCGCCAGGGCGGCCAGACATATTGCGACTGCGGCGTAGTCGGCGGGGCCGGTGTGAAGGCTCCTGATCCTGGTGCGGTTCACGCCGCCACGGTAGCAGCGGGCTTCCATGGCCGTCGCCAGGTCCTCGGCCCGCCGCAGCGCCCCTGCAAAAAGAGGGACAAGCAAAGGGAGCATGTTTCTGAGCCAGCCGGCCGGGCCTCCTGCCAATCCCGCCCCGCGCGAACGCTGGGCCTTGACCAGTATATCAGCTTCCTGCATCAGGGTTGGAATAAAACCCAGGGCTATGGTCATCATCATGGCCAACTCATGTGCCGGGACCCCCAGGCGAGTGAGCGGTGACAGCACGCTTTCCAGCCCGGCGGTCAGGCTGACCGGCGAGGTAGTTTGAGTCAGCAGGGAGGCCAGAAAAATCAATAGGGCCAAGCGCAGGAACAACTGGCTGCCGGCCTCCAAACCTTCCCGGGATATTTTCAGTGGCCCCAGCGCAAGCAGGAGCTCTCCCGGAGTCAGCAGCAATTGCAACAGGAAGGTGACGGTCAAGATCAGCCAGAGAGACCGCAACCCTCCTAAGATAAACCGGGGAGAAAAACCCGACAAAGCGACGGCCGCTATGGTAAGCAGCGCTGCCGGAACGAATCCCGCCCAGCCGGAGGCGAGCAGAACAGCGACGGCAGCGACCAGTACGCACGCCACCTTGGTCCTGGGATCAAGGCGGTGCAAAAGAGATTCACCCGGGATATATTGTCCCATAGTGAGTTTTAAAGACATAGCTACTCCTTAAGGGAAGCAGGGGGACGGTTCTTTTGCTTCCTTGTTTAGGTTGATGCTGCGCCTGACAGTAGTTTTGCGATTTCTTCTTCGGCTTCGGTGTTGGACAGGATACCGGCCGGGACCGGATTGCCGGCGGCTCGCAGCCGGTCCATGATCTCGGTTGGGACGGGAACGTCAAGTCCCATCCCGCGCAATTCTTCGGCCCTGCTGAAAATTTCACGGGGTGCGCCGATCATGGCCAGGCAGCCACGGTTCAGGACGGCCACCCGCTCTGCCAGGAGCCCCACCTCTTCCATGCTGTGGGTTATGAAAATGATGGTAACCCCCCATTCGCGACGCACATTTTCCAAACGGTCCAAGAGCTGCCGCTTGCCCTGCGGGTCCAGGCCTGCGGTGGGCTCATCCAGGGCCAGCACTTCCGGGCGCAGAGCAAGTACGCCTGCAATGGCTGCTCTTCTTTTCATGCCGCCGCTGAGACGGTAGGGGGAGAGTTGCCCAACCTGAACGGGATCCAGGCCGGCTAACCGTAAGGCGTCCTCGACCCGTTCTTTAACTTCATCCCTGCTCAGGCCCATATTTCTGGGCCCGAAGGCCACATCATCAAAAACCGTCTCCTCAAAAAATTGCTGTTCCGGCCGTTGGAAGACCAATCCTACTTTGCGCCAGAGCGTACGCCCCGCCTGCTTATCCGAAACATCCCGGCCGCACACCGTTACCTTGCCGCGCGTGGGTTTAAGCAGGCCGTTGAAATGCTGGACGAGTGTGGACTTGCCGGAGCCGGTGGCGCCTACCACGGCAAGGAATTCGCCTTTGGCTATCTCAAGGGATACATTATCAAGAGAGGTTACCTGAAATGGCGTCCCCGGCGCGTAGACGTGGGTGAGGTTTTCAACCTTGATGGCAGGAGGAAGCAGGGGGACGGTTCTTTTGCTTCCTTTCGGGAAGCAAAAGAACCGTCCCCCTGCTTCCTCGTATCCATTTTGTTTATCCTTTGACATGAGACCACTTCCATAAATTAGTTGGACATAGGCTTATTGCATTCCTCCGGGACCTTGTGCGAATGAATTGGCGCCTGAATTTTAAAAAGGTTGAAGGCGTCGGTAGCAGCAAGAACCGCCCCCATGCTTCCTCCCCGCACATCCGCTGCTTCTTTGTGATCTTTTGGAAGCAAAAGAACCGTCCCTCTGCTTCCCTATTCATGTCACTTGGGATCATGCGAATAATCTGTCACACTAGCCAGCTCACCAGCGTCAAGCTCTACAGTTTTCAAAATGTACTTAAACTTATCGGATTCGTCCTTCCTCCTGGGACTGACCACCTTGTCGTGGTAGGTAAACCCCACCTTTCCTCCCTCTTTATAGTCAAGTGCAAGTCCGTAAAGGTACACTGTCCCATTCCTGAGTGTAACTTTCATGAGTTCACCTCCATTCCTTCTCGGCCTGGATCGAGGATTTTAGCAGAAAGTATCACATCCATTCGCACCCACATTGTTGGCCGTGTGACGCAAGTGTAAGTAAGGTGTATGTATTCTCCGGGTCGTGCGCCAATGAATTCTGCCAAGTTTCACAAAACGGCAGTGTTATGTGGTTTCTCACGTCTCACGTCCCACGACCGCTTTTACCAGGTCGTCGGGGGTCAGGATTGGTTGGGGTATTAAAAAGCCCCGCCTTTTCAGGCCGCGGGCAATTTGGGTGGAAGCGGGCAGTTCCAGTCCCAGCTCTTCCAATATTTTATCCTGGGAGAATACTTCGGCCGGCGTACCCGCGAGGACGGTCTTGCCGCGGGCAAGGACCAGGACCCTGCCGGCCCGGGCGGCCTCTTCCATGAAGTGGGTTACCAGGACCACCGTGATCCCAAGGGAACGGTTAAGCCTCTCCAGGGTATCCAACAGTTCCCGGCGGCCGGCGGGGTCGAGCATGGCGGTGGGCTCGTCCAGGACCAGGCAGGTTGGCTGCATCGCCAGCACTCCGGCAATGGCCAGCCGCTGTTTTTGGCCGCCCGACAGAAGGTGGGGGGCATGCTGACGGAACCGTGTAAGCCCGGTCTGTTCCAGCGCCTCCGTCACCCGGGCGCGTACTTCCGAAGGCTCCAGCCCCAGGTTTTCCGCGCCAAACGCAACGTCTTCCTCCACCAGTGAACTTACAATCTGGTTGTCCGGATTTTGAAAAACCATGCCCACCCTGCGGCGAATTTCCCAGGTGTCCTCCGGACGGCTGGTATCCAGACCGTCTACCAGGACTTTGCCCGTCGAGGGCAGCAGCAGGGCGTTAAAATGCCTGGCCAGGGTGGATTTGCCCGAGCCGTTCGGGCCGACCACGGCCAGGTATTCGCCTTTGTTGACGGTGAGGTCAACTCCGGACAGGGCACGGCACTCGCCGGGCTTGCCGCGGTTGTATGTATGGGTGAGACCGGTTACCTCAATAAAGCAGCCGTGCGTCGCGGAAGCCGGGACATGAGAAACAGGATTGTTCCGTACGGGACCGTTGCCCTCTGTAACAATGCCTGTTACCGGCATCTTATCTCTCACGTCTCACACCGTCCCTTTCATCACAGAAAAATATTTCTACTCTACTCTGAAAACAAGTGTTCGACTGCACATAGAGATACCACAAAAGTCACATTAGACATACGCGCCGCGATTTTTTTCCCAGTAAACGCAAGATAGCCTCTTTCAATGGTACACCTCCAATGAGAATGGGCGTAGCATATGCTGCATTCCTTAGGGGCAATATGTGAATGAATTCGCTCCTGCACTGGATGTATTACCTGTTTACATTAATTATCATGTATGTAGTTTAACCTACATACATCCAAACGTCAACCAAGAGATCTATTGTGGTTTACCTTTGCCCAAGTGCAACGCTGACGCGCCGTTATGCGATTGAAATCGCCCCTACATCGCTTAGTTTTCTTCTCTGCTGGCGCCGCGACAGCGGCTTGTGGAACTACTCCGAAATTCCTGCATCATCGACCCGTGACCGGGTGGTTGCCCATCCTCGCCAGCGTGAATAAGTTAGGTACCTGGTACCTGACTTAAGCGCAAATAGATCAACGAAAATGAGACAAAGAACCGTCCCCTGTCTCATTCATATAATGCATTCCTAACGGGTCAAAGTGAATTCAGACGTGAGTCGTGTGACGTGGGACGTGGGTATATTCTGCATTCCTGTGGGGTCATATTTGCCCCACATTTTTCGGGTAGTTAATGACCCTTTAAAGGATGCAACGCGGGTTGAAAGACCGTTGGAATTTGCGTTGGCAAATACCTCGATTTCCACGTCTCACGTCCCACGTCTCATTACACCAGTTCCAGAATGACCATTTCCGCGGCGTCGCCGCGGCGGTAGCCGACCTTGACGATGCGGGTGTAGCCGCCCGGACGGTCGGCGTACTTGGGCGCGATGGTATCGAAAAGCTTCTTGACCACGTCTTCTTCATATATATAAGCAAGCGCCTGGCGCCTGGCCGCGAGGTCGCCCTGCTTGGCCGTCGTCAGCATTTTCTCGGCGATGCTCTTAACTTCCTTGGCCCTGGCCTCAGTGGTGTTAATCCGCTCATCCCGGAAAAGTGATGTGACCAGGTTGCGCAGCATCGCCTTCCGGTGACCGGTATTGACACCCAATTTCTTGTAGCTCACTGTCTAATGTCCCTCCTTACTCCTCATCCTTCCTGAGTGAAAGGCCGAGTTCATCCAGTTTATGGATCACTTCCTCCAGCGACTTTTTCCCAAGGTTCCTGACTTTCATCATGTCCTCTTCATTGCGCTGGATCAGTTCTTCAACCGAATTAATGCCAGCCCGCTTCAAGCAGTTGTAAGACCTGACCGAGAGGTCGAGCTCTTCGATGGTCATTTCCATGATCTTATCCTTCTGCTCTTCTTCCTTCTCCACCATGATCTCGACGTCGTTCAAGCTTTCCGTGAGACCTATAAAGAGGCGCAGGTGGTCATTGAGGATTTTGGCCGACCAGCTGGTGGCCTCATCCGGCCGGATACTGCCGTCGGTCCAAACCTCCAAAGTCAGTTTGTCGTAGTCGGTAATTTGACCCACACGGGTGTTCTCCACGGTATAGTTAGCCTTTTGCACGGGTGTGAAGGTGGAATCAATGGGAATGACCCCGATGATATGATCACCTTTCTTATTGCGCTCGGCGGAAACATAGCCCCTCCCGCGCGCGACCGTTATCTCCATGAAAAGCCTGCCATTGCCGGCCAGAGTGGCGATGGTGAGATCGGGGTTTAAGATTTCCACGTCGGCGTCATGGATGATGTCGGCGGCCTTAACTTCGCCCTCACCGGTAGCCTCCACCCGCAGGATTTTTTCGTCTTCCCCGTAGAGCTTCAAACGCAAGCTCTTCAGGTTAAGGATAATGTCGGTAACGTCTTCGACAACCCCCGGTATGGTCGAGAACTCGTGCAGCACGCTCTCGATCTTGACCGAGGTGGCGGCAGCGCCGGGCAGGGAGGAAAGCAGGATACGGCGCAATGAATTGCCCAGGGTGATGCCGTAACCCCTTTCCAGCGGCTCAACGACGAACTTGCCGTAGGTGTTGTCGTCACTCATTTCAACAATTTCAATTCTTGGTTTTTCGATTTCCAGCATTTGATGGGATCCTCCTTTGGCCGGAACAATGGGCACTTAGCCTACCTGGAGTACAGCTCCACGATCAGGTGTTCTTGTACGGGAGCATCGATCTGATCCCGCGCCGGGAGGGCAACTACGCGGCCGACGGCCGGGTCGGCGTCATATTCGAGCCATGCCGGGGGAGTGCGGTCGGCAGCCCTCTCCATAAGTTCTTTAATCCTGGGTGAATCCTTGCTTTTGTCCCGTACGGCAATTACATCGCCGACCTTGACCAGGAAGGAGGGTATGTTGACTTTCCTGCCGTTGACGGTAAAATGCCCGTGGCGTACCAGCTGCCTGGCCTCATTACGGGATGCTCCCAGGCCCAGGCGGTAGATAATATTGTCCAAACGCCTCTCCAAAAGCCTGAGCAGGTTTTCACCGGTAACTCCCTGCTGCCGCTCGGCCCTATCAAAGTAGCGCCTGAACTGGCCTTCCAAAATTCCGTACATGCGGCGGGTTTTTTGTTTCTCTCTTAACTGGAGACCATACTCGGAAACCTTCTTGCGGCCCTGGCCGTGCTGGCCCGGGGCATAGGCCCGGCGATCTACTGCACACCTTGGAGTATAGCACCTGTCACCTTTGAGATAGAGCTTCAGGCCTTCCCGGCGGCAGAGCCGGCAGACTGAATCCTTATACCTTGCCAAATATAGTACACCTCCTTAAACTCTCCGGCGCTTGGGCGGCCGGCAGCCATTGTGCGGGATGGGGGTGACATCCTTGATCATGTTTACTTCCAGCCCGGCAGCCTGCAGTGAGCGGATAGCTGCTTCACGCCCCGCGCCAGGCCCCTTTACCATCACTTCTACTTCCTTCAGGCCGTGTTCCATGGCCTCTTTGGCGGACTTTTCGGCCGCTATCTGGGCAGCGAAGGGGGTGCTTTTTCTGGAGCCTTTAAAGCCCACCCCACCGGCGCTGGCCCAGGAAAGTGTATTGCCCCTGACGTCGGTAATGGTAACGACGGTATTATTGAAGGTGGATTTGATGTGGGCAACGCCCGACTCTATATTTTTGCGTTCACGTTTTTTAGTCCTGGCTACGCGACGCGCCATTGAAAAACCTCCTCTAACCTATTTTTTTCTGCGGACGCCAACGGTTTTGCGCGGTCCCTTACGGGTGCGAGCGTTGGTTTTGGTCCGCTGGCCGCGTACCGGCATGCCGCGGCGATGCCTGAGGCCCCGGTAGCATCCGATTTCAATCAGGCGCTTGATGTTCAAAGCGATTTCACGGCGCAGGTCACCCTCGACCTTGTGTTCCTTCTCAATCACTTCACGCAGCCTGGTAATCTCTTCCTCGGTAAGGTTCCTGACCCGTGTGTCCGGATTGACATTGGTTTCAGCCAGGACCTTTTGTGACGTGGGCTTACCAATGCCGAATATATAGGTAAGCGCGATCTCGACCCGCTTATCCCTCGGTAAGTCTACGCCTGCAATACGTGCCATATATTATTAAACACCTCCTGGTTTACCCTTGTGCCTGTTTATGCTTGGGGTTCTCGCAGATAACCATGATTCTGCCCTTCCTGCGGATAATTTTGCACTTTTCGCAGATGGGCTTAACGGACGGTCTGACTTTCACTTTAAACCCTCCTTATTAGGTCGTCAGGCGTAAGGCGTAGGCCGTAGGATGCATGTATTCCTTTTTTGTCGACCTATCCCCGCCAAATGTAAACTTCCGACAACCCAATACTTCTTTTACTTAATTATTACGCCCTACCACTTACGACCTACGGCTACTATTTATACCGGTAGACGATGCGGCCGCGCGTTAGATCATATGGGGAAAGCTCCACCATGACCCGGTCACCGGAGAGGATCCGGATGAAATTCATCCTGATCTTGCCTGAGACGTGGGCTAGGACTTTGTGTCCGTTCTGGAGCTCAACACGAAACATTGCGTTTGGCAACGGCTCGATCACGGTCCCTTCAACCTCAATCACATCCTGTTTCGACATCAGTTATTGGCCCTACCTCCTTGTATTAAAATGAACACTCAAATTTGTTCAATGAGACTCTTAAGTTCCTTCCGGACATCCGCATTTGTAATCCTTTTGCCGTTTATCGCCTTGTCAAACACTTCCCCGGCAATCATATCATAAAACTTGAGGTGTTTTACGTTTTTTATTTTGGGATTATCAACTTTCCGGACTTCCCCGTCAGCCAGCATGACCCTGGTCTCGTTTACGCTGCCGACCACCAGGTAATACCTGCCGCTGTCACGGCCCTGCATTGAACATACAAGGCGCCCGATCTGAGCCGCATTCCCTGACATGGCCATTACCTCCGAAATTAGTCGTAGGTCGTAAGTCGTAGGTCGTAGGTATATACTGCATTCCTTTGGGGCCTTTTTGTACGAATGAATTCGCACCTACATTTGTTGGGGTTCCCCTCGTACCTATTGGTATATGCAGTACCTAAGGAGCAATATGCTTTTTTACGCCCTACGCCTTAGAAAGTATTTCCGGCTCGTCATCGGTAATAGCGACGGTATGCTCAAAATGGGCGGAAAGCCTTCTGTCTAACGTAACCACCGTCCAGTCGTTGGAAAGAGTCTTTACCTCGTGAGTGCCCATGTTAATCATTGGTTCAATAGCTAATGTCATACCCGCCTTCAGCCTGGGGCCCCGGCCCGGTCTGCCGAAGTTCGGCACCTGGGGTTCCTCGTGCGGCTTGGCGCCGATGCCGTGGCCCACGTAGTCCCGCACTACCCCATAGCCATGTTTTTCGGCCCAGGTCTGAACCGCGTTGGAAATATCGGATAGCCTGTTGCCGTCTCTTGCCTGATCAATACCTTTGTAAAGACACTCTTCGGTGACCTTCATGAGGTCTAAGGCTTCGCGGCTGACGTCTCCAACCGGAAGCGTCACCGCGCTGTCGCTAAAATAACCATTTATTTCCGTTCCAATATCGATACTGATAATATCTCCACTTTCCAATTTTCTTAAACTGGGGAAACCGTGTACCACCTCTTCGTTGACCGAAGCGCAGATGGCGCCGGGAAAGCCGTAAAGCCCTTTAAAAGCAGGCTTGGCGCCGGACTTGATGATAAATTCCTCTGCGAGCCGGTCCAGTTCCCGGGTGGGCACCCCTGCCTTCACGGCCTTTTTGAGCTCCGCGTGCGTCAGGGCGACAACCCGGCCGGCGTCACGCATGTAGTTTAATTCTCTTTCAGACTTGCAGGTAATCATGATCTCACCTACCTGATAAAGCCCTGGTAACTGCGCATCAGCAGGTGGGACTCGACCTGCTTCATGGTATCCAGCGCCACACCGACTACAATCAGGAGAGCGGTGCCGCCGAAGTAGATGTTGGGGATCCTGGTGGCCACCAGCACAAAGCTCGGCAGGATGGCGATCAGGGCCAGGAAAATAGCGCCCGCCAGGGTAATCCTGTTCATGATCTTAGTGATGTAATCCGCAGTTGGCCGGCCCGGACGCAAGCCCGGTATGAAACCGCCGTATTTCTTGATGTTGTCGGCCACATCCACCGGGTTCATAATTACCGCGGTGTAAAAATAGGTAAAGCCTACAATTAGAAGCGCGTAAATAATGGTATGCGCTGCCGTTCCCCAGCCGAACCACTGGACGTAAAAGGCCGCGGGCGCGCTGCTGGCGAACCATTGAGCCAGTGACTCGGGGAACATCAATAGGGACGAAGCGAAAATGATCGGGATCACGCCGGCCTGGTTGACCTTAAGCGGCAGGTGTGTAGTTTGCCCGCCGTATACGCGACGGCCCACCACCCGCTTGGCGTACTGCACAGGTATGCGGCGCTGGCCTTCCTGGATGGCCACCACCGCCGCGATAACCAGACCGCCGATAACGACCAGTCCGATAACGCTCAGGACGTTGATGGTACCCGCGTTAAGGTATTCAATCATTCTCGCAATGCCCTGCGGCACGCGTGACACGATACCGGCGAAAATCAACAATGAGATCCCGTTGCCGATACCCTTTTCGGTAATCTGCTCGCCGATCCACATCAGCAGGGTGGTCCCGGCGGTGATGGTAAGGGCTGTGGCCAGGTAAGTTAAAACACCCGGGTTAACCAGCGACCCTTTTACGCCGATGACCATGCCCAGTCCCTGGACAAAAGCCAGGACCACGGTAAGGTAGCGGGTATACTGGGTGATTTTCTTGGTGCCCTCGGCCCCCTCTTTTTTGAGCCGCTCCAGGTGCGGTATAACCACGGTGAGGAGCTGCATAATGATGGAGGCGTTGATGTAGGGCGTGATGCCCATCGCAAAGAGCGAGAAATTTTTCAGCGCGCCGCCGGATATAACATCAAAGAAGCCAAAAATCATCCCGCTGCTGACCAGTTCGGCAAATCTTTCGGGGTTCACTCCCGGGATGGGAATGTGCGCGCCCAGGCGGAAAACGAAGATCATTGCCAGCGTAAACAGGAGCTTTGACCTCAGTTCGGAAACTCTGACCGAGCTCCGTAAACTTTCCAGCAATTAAATCACCTCTGCTTTACCGCCGGCCGCCGTTATTTTTTCCTCGGCCGACTTGCTGAACGCCTGAGCATGGACTGTCAGAGCTTTTTCAAGCTTGCCCTGCCCCAGTATTTTGACACCATCACCAGTTTTTCTGATAATACGAGCTGCCAGCAATGTTTCGGGAGTTACGGTCGTTCCTTCTTCAAAACAATTTAATTGCTCCACGTTGATAGCGATAATTTCTTTGGAAAACGGGTTGTAAAAACCGCGCTTGGGCATGCGCCGCTGGAGCGGCATCTGGCCGCCTTCGAAGCCGGGCCGGACACCGCCGCCGGAACGGGCCTTTTGCCCTTTATGTCCGCGTCCGGCCGTCTTGCCGAGTCCGGAACCGATGCCCTGACCTTTTCTGGTCGGTTTCACACGCGCGCCCGGCGCCGGGCTTAATTCATGCAGTTTCATTGTTCCACCTCCTCAGGCTTCCTCCACCTTCAAAAGATGAGCGACTTTATTAATCATACCCCGTACCTGCGGGGTGTCTTCCCTGACTACCGAGTGGTTCGACTTGGTCAGACCCATGGCACGCACGGTGACCTTTTGGTCTTCCGGGCGTCCGATCAGGCTCCGGACCAAGGTAATCTTCAGCTTGGCCACGTTCTTCCCTCCTAATCCTAGCCCAGTAGTTCTTCTAGGGTTTTGCCCCTAAGGCCGGCTACCTTCTCAGGGGTCTTGAGGCTTTTTAAGGCCTCCATGGTCGCGTGGACCACGTTGTTGGCGTTGTTGGAGCCCAGTGACTTCGTCAGGATGTCCCGTACCCCGGCCAGTTCCAGAATGGCTCGCACAGGCCCCCCGGCAATCACGCCGGTGCCCGGCGCCGCAGGCTTTAAGAGGACCTTGCCGGCGCCAAAAATCCCGGTTACTTCGTGGGGAATGGTGGTGCCGGACAGCGGAACATTGATCATGGACTTTTTGGCGTCTTCAATGCCCTTGCGAATGGCTTCGGGCACTTCACCGGCCTTGCCCAGGCCGGCTCCGACGTTGCCGTTGCCGTCTCCCACGACCATCAGGGCGGAAAAGCTAAACCTCCGGCCGCCTTTGACCACCTTGGCGACACGGTTGATGAATACTACTTTTTCTGACGTTTCCAGTTTACTGGCGTCAATTCTTGCCATCTATTTCCCTCCTTAGAACTCAAGCCCGCCGGCCCTTGCCGCATCAGCCAGAGCTTTGATCCGCCCGTGATAGATGTAGCCGGCGCGGTCGAAAACGACGGTCTTAATCCCTGCTTCAAGGGCCTTCTTGGCCAGCAGCTCACCCACCGCGGATGCCGCGGCGGCATTGCTGCAGGAAGGCAGCTTGCCTTTGAGCTCAGGAGCCAGGGTTGAGGCCGCGGCCAGGGTGGCGCCTTTATCATCGTCTATGAGTTGGGCGTAAATATTGTTCAGGCTGCGAAACACATTCAGCCTGGGCCGCTGTGCGGTGCCGGAAATTTTCTTGCGGACCCGCTGGCGCCTGTTATCCCGTAGGGCTTTACGGTCAGGTTTCTTCAGCACTTTTTAAGTCACTCCTCCCTTACTTCTTACCTTTGCCGCCGGCCTTACCGACCTTGCGCCGGATGACTTCACCTTCGTACCGGATCCCCTTGCCCTTGTAAGGCTCGGGTTCGCGGACCGCGCGAATGACCGCCGCCAGAGCCCCCACCTTTTCCTTGTCAACGCCTTTGACGCTGATTTTGGTAGGTGCGGGAACCTCTATATCGATTCCGGCTTCCGGCTCTATTTCCACCGGGTGGGAGTAACCTACGGCCAGGACAAGCTTGTTGCCCTGCTTGGAGGCGCGGTATCCGACACCGACCAGCTCCAGGTTTTTATGAAAACCGGCGGTCACACCCACCACCATGTTGTTCAAGAGGGTTCTGGTCAGCCCGTGCAGACCCCTGTGCGTCTTGTTGTCGGAGGGCCGCTCAACCGTGAGCCTGCCGTCCTCGTATTTAATAATCATGTCCCGGTGCAGTTCTCTTGCAAGCTGCCCTTTCGGCCCCTTGACGCGGACATTGTTTCCGTCAAGCTGCACTTCCACGCCGGCGGGCACCGTAATGGGCTGCTTTCCAATCCTGGACATCTAAACCACCTCCTGCGAAAAGACTACCATACGTAACAAAGTACCTCGCCGCCCAGGCCCTCCTTGCGGGCCTTTTTGTCGGACATAATCCCGCGGGAAGTCGAGATAATGGCGATCCCCAGGCCGCCCAACACTTTGGGTACCTGGTCTTTCCTGGCGTAAACTCTTAAGCCCGGTTTGGATATCCTTTTTAAGCCTGTAATTACCCGTTCTTTATTGGCGCCGTATTTCATGTAAACCCTGATGATCCCCTGCTTGCCATCGTCGATAAACTCGTACTCCTTAACAAACCCTTCGTCTTTTAAAATGCTGGCGATGGCTTTTTTAGACCTGGAAGCAGGAGCTTCAACTTTATCGTGATAAACCGTATTGGCGTTGCGGATACGGGTTAAGAAATCTGCAATAGGGTCGGTCATGACCATATTCGCGCTACCTCCTTCCTGATTACCAACTCGCTTTGCGGACGCCCGGGATTTCACCCTTGTAAGAGAGCTCCCGGAAGCAAATCCGGCAAATCCCGAATTTCCTCATATAGGCGTGGGGCCGGCCGCACAACTTGCAGCGGTTGTAGGCCCGGACAGTAAATTTCGGATCCCGTGACTGTTTAACAACCATTGACTTTTTTGCCACCATCAAACCTCCTTTTAACAGACGTCAGTCGTCAGACGTCGGACGTCGGTATATGCTGCATTCCTTTGGGGTCATTTGTGCGAATAAATTCGCAACCACAACTTCAGTCAGGTTCGGGCTGTCTGACGTCTGACATCTGACGTCTGACGTCCGAATTACGCGGCGCGGAAGGGCATGCCCATGAGACGCAGAAGTTCCCTGGCTTCTTCATCGGTCCTGGCGGTGGTCACGAAGATGATATCCATACCGCGGATCTTGTCAATCTTGTCGTACTCGATTTCCGGGAAAATCAGCTGCTCTTTGATGCCCATGCTGTAGTTCCCCCGGCCGTCGAACGACTTGGGCGAAATGCCGCGGAAGTCGCGCACGCGGGGCAGGGCAATGTTGAACAGTTTATCCACGAACTCATACATCCTGTCACCGCGCAGGGTCACTTTAGCTCCCACGGTCATGCCGGCCCGCAGCTTGAACGCGGCGATGGACTTTTTGGCTTTGGTCACAACCGGCTTCTGACCGGAGATAATCATGATATCGTTAACCGCCGCGTCGATGATTTTGGAATTCTGGATGGCCTCGCCCAGCCCCATGTTCAAAACAACCTTTTCCAGCTTGGGTACTTGCATAATGTTTTTGTATCCGAATTTGCTGATCATCGAGGGCACTACATCCTCTTTATACTTGTCTTTCAGTCTGGCCACTGCACTACCTCCCTTCTCGGTTGTCGGTCGTCAGACGTCGGACGTCGGGCTTGTTGGAATTCGGCTTCGCCGAATTCCTTATATTTTAATTCCCTTCGTCGACATCAGAGAATAAAGGCATTACACGTTAGAATTCGCTAAGGCAAATTCGGTTCTCTTCTGACGTCTGAAGTCTGACGTCTGACGTCCTATAGGTTTTCTCCGCATTTTTTGCAGACGCGGACTTTTTCTCCGTCGTCAAGTATTTTCTTGGCTATCCTGGTGGCTGAATTGCACTTGTTGCAGTAGAGCATCACGTTGGAGCTGTGGATGGCGGCTTCTTTTTCAATGATGCCGCCTTGAGGCAGCTTCTGGGTAGGCCTGCTGTGACGCTTGACCACGTTGACTCCTTCGACGATTATCCGGCTTCTGTCAGGGATAACCGACAGCACCTTGCCCTTTTTGCCGCTGCTCTTGCCGGTAACCACCAGGACTGTATCACCTTTACGCACGTGAACCTTGCCATTGGTTTTCGGTTCGGGCCTTTTGGCCATGGATTTTTTGCACCTCCTAGAATGGTCGTAGGGCATAAGCCACATATCCTGACCATATCGACTTATTTCACCTTGACCACTAGAGTTATCACTTTAAACCTTGCTCTTCTTTCGGATTTGTTCACCGCTTAGGCCAGAGGGCAAGCCTTTTACGCCTTACGCCCTATGCCCTACGCCATCCCCAAATCCTTTTCCCAAATTCCGGACCTGGTTCCTCGCAAGCGCTGCAGGGTAAGCATTTTACGCCTTACGCCCTACGCCTTACGACCTCCCCAAATCCACTCCCCATATTACAGCACTTCCGGGGCCAGGGAGACGATTTTCATAAAGTCGCGATCTCTTAATTCCCGCGCCACCGGTCCGAATATACGGGTACCTTTCGGGCTCTGGTCGTCCCTGATCAGTACTGCCGCGTTTTCGTCGAATTTGATGTATGAACCGTCCGGGCGGTGCACTTCTTTCTTGGTGCGGACCACCACGGCTTTAACTACTTCACCTTTCTTAACCACGCCGCCGGGTGTGGCTTCCTTAACAGAACAAACCACGATGTCGCCCACGCTGGCATATTGCCTGAGCGAGCCGCCCAGAACGCGGATGCACATCAGCCTTTTAGCCCCGGTATTGTCGGCCACATGGAGCATAGTCTGAACCTGAATCACAGCTACAACCTCCTTACACGCGAAATGGGAGGGCAGGATTTATAAAACGAGTTATCTCCCACGTCTTACGTCTTGACTCGAATCTCAGATTTGTTCAGCCCTCTCCAGAATTTCAATAATACGCCAGCGTTTTTCCTTGGATAGAGGCCTGGTTTCCATCATTTTCACTTTATCCCCGACGCGGCAGGAATTTTGCTCGTCATGCGCCTTAAATTTCTTGGTGCGCCGGATTATTCTTTGGTACAAGGGGTGCCTGACCAGGGTTTCGACTGCCACGACGACGGTCTTATCCATTTTATCGCTAACCACCTTGCCGGTGAGCACCTTGCGTATTCCACGCTCTTCCACTTGTCTCATACCCCCCTTTACGCCCGCTTGATTCCCAGTTCACGCTCGCGGATGATGGTCTTTACCCGCGCGATCTTGCGGCGGACTTCCTGCAGCTTCATCGGGTTATCCAGCTGCCCTGTAGCCATCTGGAATCTCAGTTTAAAGAGCTCATCCTTGGAGTCAGTGAGCCGCTTGCCCAGCTCGGCGTCGGTCAATTCCCTAAGCTCCTTAACCTTCATTGACCTCACCTACTTCCCCGCGTTTCACAAACTTCGATTTTAAAGGCAACTTGTGAGCGGCCAGCCGCAGCGCTTCACGCGCCACTTCCTCAGATATGCCCGCCAGCTCGAACATAATCCGGCCCGGCTTGACCACGGCCACCCAGTATTCCGGCGCGCCTTTGCCTGAACCCATACGGGTTTCAGCGGGCTTGGCGGTAACCGGTTTGTCCGGGAATATCCTGATCCATACCTTCCCGCCCCGCTTGATATGGCGAGTCATGGCGATACGGGCCGCTTCGATCTGCCGGTTGGTTACCCAGGCCGGCTCCAAAGCCTGCAGGCCGTATTCACCAAAGCTTATTTCCTTGCCGCCCTTAGCTCCGCCGGTCATCCGTCCACGGTGCTGCTTGCGGTGCTTAACCCTTTTCGGTAACAGCATAGTTCCTATTCGCCTCCTTCACCAGCAGCTGCCTTGGCTTCCCTGGCCGGGGCTTGAACGGGAATTTTGGCTGCCGGTAAAACTTCTCCCTTATAGATCCAAACTTTGATGCCGATTTTGCCGTAAGTGGTGGTGGCTTCGGCTGAACCATAATCGATGTCGGCGCGCAGTGTGTGCAGGGGCACTTTGCCCTCGCTGTACCACTCGGTGCGGGCTATTTCCGCTCCGGCCAGACGTCCGCCGCAGGAGACCTTGATCCCCTTGGCCCCCATCTTCATGGACCGGGAAACCACTTGCTTCATGGCGCGCCTGAAGGCAATCCTTTTTTCCAGCTGAGACGCCACGTTCTCAGCCACAAGCTGCGCGTCCAATTCAGCCTGTTTGACTTCCACGATATTGACGCCGACTTGCTTTCCGGTAAGGCTTTCCAACTGCTTGCGCAGGTTTTCCACTTCAGTCCCGCCACGGCCGATCACGATGCCCGGCTTGGCAGTGTGGATCGAGATTTTGAGCCGGTTGGCAGCCCTCTCGATTTGGACCTTGGAAATACCGGCGGCATAAAGCTTCTTCTTGATATATTTCCTTATCTTTACGTCCTCGACCAGGAGGTTCGAATAATTCTTCTTGTCAGCAAACCACTTGCTGTCCCAATCTCGAATGATTCCAATCCTGAGGCCCTTAGGATTTACTTTTTGCCCCACGAGAAATATATCCCTCCTTCTTTATTTGCTCTCTTTTTCAGCCACCACCACGGTAATGTGGCTGGTGCGCTTGCGAATAATATCGGCGCGGCCCTGAGCACGGGGCATCATACGTTTTATGGTCGGCCCCTGGTCAACAAAACAGACCTTGACGAATAAATCGTCTTTAGAAAGCTGCAGGTTGTTTTCGGCATTGGCCGCGGCGGATTTTACCACCTTGGTGATGGCTTCGGTCGCCCGGTTTGGCGTATATCGCAAGATCGCCAGAGCTTCATCGATTTTTTTGCCGCGAATTAGGTCCACCACCGCGCGCACCTTGCGCGGGGACACCCTGATATATTTGGCTATCGCTTTCGCTTCCAATTGGTTTAACACCCCCCAATTTGGTCGTAGGGCGTTGGGCGTTGGGCGTAGGCTATATTCTGCATTCCTTCCGGGCCGGGGGAATAGTTTCCTGCGCCTTATGTCTTTCGTCCTACGAATTCTTCTACATCGCTGTTAGGGGCCGTTTGTCGCTTGGGCATTGGGTCCTGCGTCTTTCACGCCTTACACCCTACGACCTCCCTAAAATTTACCCTACCCTCAACTCTTCATTGCTTTTTGGGTAGCAGCCGCAGGCTCTTTAGGCGCCGCGCTTTGTATTTTACGCCCTACGCCTTACGCCCTACGACCTCCCTTAAGGCCTACTTCAAAGCAGTAGATCTTTCCGTGTGGTGACCGTGCCCCCTGAATAACCTGGTGGAGGCGAATTCTCCGAGCTTGTGGCCCACCATGTCCTCGGTTACATAAACCGGGACGTGTTTTCTGCCGTCGTGTACGGCTATGGTGTGACCCACCATTTCGGGATAGATGGTCGAACTTCTTGACCACGTTTTGATAACCCGTTTATCTCCGGATTCATTCATGCTGTTTATTCTAGCAAGCAGCCGCTCTGCAACGAACGGCCCCTTCTTTAATGAACGGCCCAATATTTAGCCTCCTTTCTCGGACGTCAGTCGTCAGACGGCAGACGTCGGAATATACTGCATTCCCTTTGGGGTCTTTGTGCGAATGAATTCACACCTACATTGGTTTGTGAAACCAAAACAGTTGACCCTAAAATCCATCATGCATTCCCACGTCTCGTCTTATTTCGTTCTTCTCTTGACGATCAGGCGATCGCTGGGCTTTTTCTTGCGGGTGCGGGCGCCGAGCGCTGGTTTGCCCCAGGGGGTAACCGGGTTGCGGCCGACCGGTGAACGGCCTTCGCCGCCGCCATGGGGGTGGTCAACCGGGTTCATGACCACACCGCGCACCGTCGGGCGGATACCCAAATGGCGCTTGCGGCCGGCTGTGCCGATGGTTATGTTTTCGTGGTCGACATTGCCGACCTGTCCGAGGGTGGCCTTGCATTCCTGCAAGACAAGCCTCATTTCACCGGACGGCATCCTGATGTTGGCGTACTTGCCTTCCTTGGCCATCAGCTGCGCTGAGTTTCCGGCCGAGCGGACCAGCTTGCCGCCGCCCTTGGGGTAGAGCTCAATGTTGTGGATCATCGTGCCCAGTGGAATGTCTTTTAAGGCCAGGCAGTTGCCCGGTTTGATATCCGCTGTAGGTCCTGAAACCACCGTTTGGCCTACCGTAAGTCCTACCGGGGCGATGATGTAGCGTTTCTCGCCGTCGGCGTAATGCAAAAGGGCTATCCGCGCGGAGCGGTTGGGATCGTATTCGATGCTGGCTACCTTGGCCGGAATGCCGTCCTTGTCCCGTTTGAAATCGATAATCCGGTACGCTCTCTTGTGGCCGCCGCCGCGGTGCCTCACTGTCAACCTGCCCTGGGCATTTCTGCCGCCGCTTTTTTTCAAGGGCGCTACCAGCGACTTCTCCGGCTCAGTTTTGGTGATTTCTTCAAATGTCGAGACGGTTACAAACCGCCGGCCGGGTGATGTTGGCTTAAATTTCTTTGTCGCCACAGGGAAACACCTCCTTGTTGGGTCGCTAAAACCTATGACATTCCTTCAAATATTTCTATCTTGTCGCCTTGTTTGAGTGTGACAATCGCTTTCTTCCGGTCGGGCGTCCTGCCTTGTATTTGGCGGACCCTTTTCAGCTTGCCCTTTAAGTGCATGGTGTTGACTTTTTCAACCTTGACTTTGAAGAGGCTCTCAACGGCTTGCTTGATTTCCGTTTTATTGGCTTTCGGGTCGACTTCAAAGGTATACTTGTTATCCTGTAAAAGCGAAGTGCTTTTTTCTGTTACCATCGGCTTTCTTAACACCCTGTAGGCATCCACTACGCGAACACCTCCTCAACCCTGGCCACGGCGTCTTTGGTTATAACCAGCTTGTCGTAGGCCAGGAGGTCATACACGTTGAGGCCGTTTGCCACCAGGGGTTTGATGTTTGGGATGTTGCGGGCGGACTTTTCAACAGCTTCGTCCTTGACCGCAGTTACCAGCAGGGCGTCATCCACCTTGAGGGCGCCGAGAATTTTCACCATATCTTTGGTCTTGGGCACTTCAAGCGTCAGAGAGTCCAAAACAAGGATGTCTCCATCGTTGACCTTGGCTGACAGGGCGGATTTCAAGGCCAGCCTCCTTACTTTCTTGGGCAGGCTGTAGCTGTAATCCCTGGGGTGCGGGCCAAAGACGATACCGCCGCTGCGCCAAATGGGTGAACGGGTGGTGCCGGCGCGGGCGCGTCCGGTGCCTTTCTGGCGCCAGGGCTTACGGCCGCCGCCGCTGACCTCGCCTCTGGTCTTGGTATCATGGGTACCGAGGCGCCGGCTGGCCAACTGCGCCACAACGGCGTCGTGCAGGACTGACTCGTTGACCTCGGCGCCGAAGATTTCTTCGCTCAGCGCCAGCTCACCGACCTGTTCGCCGCTGGTATTGTACAATGCTACTGTAGGCATGTGCGTATCCTCCTTCAATAGGTCGTAGGTCGTTAGTCGTAGGCCGTAGGTATATTCTGCATTCCTTTTAGGTCTTTGTGCGAATAAATTCGCACCTGCATTTACTGTTACTGTAGGGTATTCGCAGGTTCCTACGCCTTACGTCCTACGACCGACTTGCATGCGTCATGCATTTAACGGCTTTTGGTGGACGGTTTGACAATCACCAGGCCGCCCTTCGGGCCGGGGATGGCTCCTTTCACGGCCAGCAGGTTGCGCCCGGCGTCCACCTTGATGATTTCCAGGTTTTGTACCGTCACCCGTTCAGCGCCAAGGTGGCCGGGCAGTTTCCTGCCTTTGAAAACTCTGGCTGGTCCTTTTGCTCCCAATGAGCCGGGCCGGCGGTGGTATTTGGAGCCGTGCGCCATGGGTCCGCGGTGAAAGCCGTGCCGTTCAATACCGCCGGCAAAGCCTTTGCCTTTGGTCGTGCCGACGATGTCGACCTTCTCACCCTGCTCGAAAATGTCGGCCTTGATTTCCTGTCCTACCTGATAGGCGTCCGGGTCTTCGACCTTCAGTTCCCGCAAAAAGCGCAGCGGACGTACATTGTTCTTGGCGTAGTGGCCTTTGAGCGGCTTGGTGAAAAGGCGCTCCCTTTTCTCTCCAAAACCAATCTGGACGGCCTGATAGCCGTCTGTTTCCATGGTCTTTTTCTGGACCACGATGCAGGGTCCAGCCTCGATTACGGTTACCGGGATGGCCAAGCCCTTATCTGTAAAAATCTGTGTCATGCCAATCTTTTTTCCCAGAATTCCTTTGGGCATTATTTCGCGCCTCCGTTTGGAAGTCCAACTGCCGGCGCCGGGGTCAGGCTGTCGCCGGTACTCCCGGACCTTCGCGTTAGACTTTTATTTTCTTACGGCAAGAGGTTGAGCTGGTTCCCAACGTAGCCGTGGGACGTGAGACGTGGGTCGTGGGTATATCCTGCATTCCTGTAGGGTCCCACTGCATTCCTTTTGAGTCATGGTCGTGAGTACCGAGTTTTTATCTCGAATTCTTGACCCGTGAGTCAATCATTCACTCTCACGTCTCACGTCCCACGTCTCATGTCCAAAATTTCCTCTATTACACTAAACGCATGCACTCTAAAACCGTGCTAATAAAGTAATGTTACAGTTTGATCTCGATGTCCACGCCGGCAGGCAGGTCGAGACGCATGAGGGCGTCGACTGTCTTGGGAGTGGGCTCTAAGATATCGATCAGCCGCTTGTGGGTGCGCATTTCAAACTGCTCGCGGGAGTCCTTGTTGACATGGGGGCTCCGCAGAATGGTGTACACGTTCTTTTCTGTCGGCAGGGGGATCGGCCCGGCTACAGAAGCGCCCGTTCTCTTCGCTGTTTCCACGATCTTCTGGGCGGACTGGTCGAGCATGTGGTGGTCGTAGGCTTTAAGCCTGATCCGTATTTTTTGGTTTTGCATTTCTTTTGGTCCTCCTTTTCGCCCGATTAGCGGACTCCTCAGTGAAAATTCCCCATTTCGGTCGTCAGACTCGTGGAAATTCGCTTTGCGAATTCCTTCCATCCCGATGTCTGACGTCCGACGTCTGACTACCGAACTGGCAACCTCTCACATCATCGGATTTATTTCCTGTCTTACAGGTGGTTTCGGTCGTCATATCTGACGCCTGACACAAGTGTAAGGCATTCCCATGATATTGGTCGTAAGGCGTAGGGCGTAGTGTATCCTGCATTTCTTTGAGGCCTAAAAATTAAACGGTTGCGTTTACCCCTGTCACACGCTCACTTACCGTATTGGTTACTCTCTGACGCCTGTTACAACGCCGGCGCCCACAGTGCGGCCGCCTTCACGGATGGCGAAGCGCAGTCCTTCTTCGATGGCGATCGGGGTGATCAGGTCAATGGAGATCTTGACGTTGTCCCCGGGCATTACCATCTCCACGCCTTCAGGCAGGTGCGCCACGCCGGTCACGTCGGTGGTACGGAAGTAGAACTGGGGACGGTAGCCGTTAAAGAACGGGGTGTGCCGCCCGCCTTCTTCTTTGGTCAGGACGTATACTTCAGCGTTGAATTTCGTGTGCGGCTTGATGCTGCCGGGCTTGGCCAGCACCTGGCCCCGCTCGATCTCTTTGCGGTCCACGCCCCGCAACAGGCAGCCGATGTTGTCGCCGGCCTGGCCGC
>NZ_QFGB01000057.1:0-27647 GCF_004369245.1 Pelotomaculum sp. FP
TCGCCTTAGCTGTTCACAATAAATGAATTGAGGCTTATTGGTTTTCCTGTTCCGTGAGCAATATTTATTAATTCTATGTAAACAAGAGAATAAGGGGAGTAGACTCTAAAATTAGGGGTTTAAACCGTTTTTACCTGAAAACCATCCTCCACATACAGGGCATTTCTGGCTGGTGTGTTTTGGGTTAACTGACCTTGCCCCAATAAATAGACACATAGAACGGCTTTAATAATTATCACATACCAGCCAGCCAGTTGTTTAATATTCTATTAGCAAGCTGATAATATCGACTCCAAATGCTCCCGGTTTCTTGAATTACGTTTTCCACAGCGCCGCAACCGTTTTCTTCAATTAGAACATCACTCCAGGCGCCTATCCATTTCTCAATGATTTCCGGAGTGATCTCCAGGTGAAACTGCACCGCATAGGAGTTGCATCCCAAAGAACAGGCTTGATTCGCGCAAGCTTGGGTCGAGGCCAGCAGGGTGGTGCAAGACGGCAGCGAAAAAGTGTCCTGGTGCCAGTGAAAAACCGGAAATTCTTCCGGTATGCCCTCAAACAACGGTGCTCTTAGCCCGTCCGCGGTCAGGCGGAGTTTAAACCACCCGATTTCTTTCACGGGATTGTGTGTAACAGGCGCGCCCAGTGCCTTGGCCATCAACTGCCCTCCCAGACAGCTGCCTAAAGTGGGCAAGCCCCTTACGAAAGCCTCTTGAAACAGCAGGCAAACCTTCTTCAAATGAGGGTACAACCCTTCCTCGTTGGCGCTCATGGACCCCCCCAGAATAACCAGGGACTGATAATTATTTAGATTATCGGGCAAAACTGAACTAGGCTTATCCATGACACGAATATCAAGTTCCCATCCGGCCGCTTCCATAGCGCTCTTAATTAATCCTGGTCCAACGATTGACTCATTTTGTATAATTAATGATTTCATGACCGAAGAGCTCCTTTCAATCTTCCATCTATAAAACTAAAAAGCGCCAGCGATAAAGTGCATCACTGGCGTCTTTGCCTGTTTATAAGTCTCATACTAAAACTCATTTAAATATATTGCTTTAACATATCTTATAGCAAGGTCTTAAAAAAAGTCAATATACGATTAGCCAAGCTTTTGACAACGTGTTATTACAGCAAGACCTTGAAAAATGTAATGAACTACTCCCTTCAGACCGCGTATTTGCGTCGAAACCGCTTCAGGAGCAAATAAATCAGCAGTATCAGGTAGGATAAGCCGGCCAGGATATAAAGCCAGGCGTTGGCACCTGCGCTGGCCAGCCAGTATGCTTTGGCCAGCCAGTAACTGGGCACGACTCCCAGCAGCAGCTGCCACCTGCCCTCGATAAAAAAGGCCGCCAGCGGTCCCAGCATGAGCAGCCCCATAGCTTTCATGAGAGCGAGTCCCTCCACCTTGTTATTGGCCACAAAGGCAATAAAAAGAGTGGCCCCGACGCCCAGAAGGCCGGCCAGGAGAATGATTGGGATCAGGTTGGCAAGCAGAACCAGGGAAACCAAACCCGTGGCGGGAAGCATGAAAACCACATAAAGCACGCTTAACAGAAATGTCAATAACAGCCGTTGCTTAAGGTAGCCGTCCACGGACAGGGGTGTGACCTGGATGGCGGCCAGAACCCCGTCATCTTTTTCATCCAGCAGCAGGAAACCGAAAACAATGCCGAAAATCAAGGGTAACTGTAAAAGGATTGCAAAACTCAGGAGCAGTGGATAATAGGGTTGAAGGTCAAAGTTATAAATGTTTTCCAGCCACATGGCCAGGGGTGGAATCGCCAACCGGAATACAACAGGTATCAGCCACGGAACAGTAAGCACAAAAATAAGGAGCGAGTCGCGGCTGATATTCTTAAGGTCATTGCGTACGAAGTCTCTCCAAAACCGCATTGTCAATGCCCCCTTTTTGCGCTGCTATGTAACGATCAAACCTGTAGCGGCATATACGCGATAGAATGATAATCCAGACAGCCTGGATGAAAACACTGTAAATGGCCTGCCAGACAGTGATATCTCCCAAAACCCCTTTAAGCAGGTACAGGGCGCCCATTGTTGGGAACGCAAAGAATAAAGGGAAATTAACCCAACCTGCAAAATGGATGACAGGCAACCCCAGAATAAGCAGGTAGAGTTGGGAAGGCACCAAAAAGGAACTGATGGACCGGTAGGGAGCCACAGCGATGAATCCCGTCTGCGTATACACTATAGAAACCAGGATAACCCCCAGACTCAGGTAGAAGAGATTGAATTTTATGCCGTATCCGGCTATGGCTATAGCCAGGGAGGCCAAAATGGACATCAGGGTATACGCAGCCAGCTTGGAGCCTAAATATTCCCCGAACCTTAAGGGTGAAACAACCAGGGCATATAAAGTCCGCTCTGTTTTTTCAAAAATTATTTGTCCTGCAATGAAGAAAAAACCGATTACGGCCAGATCGCCGAAGATGACATAAGGTAAAGCGAGCCTGGCAAGAGCAGCGGGTAATGCTGCCAGAGCAGCAATCCAGACCATGGTTACAAACACGGCGGCATAGTAAAACCCGTATCTTTTCTGGAGGATGATGTCCATTTTGAACATAACTGCCAGGCGGCTCATACCAACTGCCTCCCGGTTACCTTGATAAAGATATCCTCCAAAGAAGGCTCCATGGTATGGATGGTTTGCAGCTTTTCCTGGCGGATGATCTGCAGGAAAGTACTGTTCTCACCCAATCCCTCCAGGAAAAATTTTTCCTTTTTAACCTGGTTGTCTTTCATGTAGCTGACGGCAATTGCCCTTTCACCATGTTCGAGCTTTAACCTGTTGGGACTGTCGATAAGGACGATTTTCCCTTCCACGATGAAAGCCACCCGGTCGCACAACTCATCAGCGATGAACATGTTATGTGTTGTCAGAAAAACCGTGTGCCCCTTCTTTTTCTCTTCGAGAATCAAGTCCTTGAGCTTTCTGGCATTAGCCGGGTCCATCCCCGATGTGGGCTCATCCAGAAAGAGTATTTCCGGCCGGTGCAGCAGGGACCGGGCAAAATTGAGGCGCATCTGCATCCCCTTGGAATAATTGGCTACCTTTGTCCGGGCATCCTCCGCCAGGCCCACCATCTCCAGCAGGCGCAACGGGTCTTCCGTCTCCCGGAAAAAAGAGATTGGAAGAACGCTAAATTCTCCAAACCGGTCAATTTTTGAAAACTATTGGGAAGTTCAAAGGCTACGCCGATTTTCTCATAATATTCCTTGCCCCATGATTTGAGATCATGGCCAAGTACCTGGACCTCGCCATGATAATCGTGCAATAAGCCGATCAGGATTTTTTGAGCAGTGCTTTTGCCCGCCCCGCTGGGACCCAGGAAGCCGAATATCTCTCCTTTTTCAACGGTAAAAGATGCGTTGTTCACTGCCAGGTCCCTGCCGCCAGGATACTTGTAGGTCAGGCCTGTTACACTGATCATTTTCCGGCTCCTAATTGTTAAATTAATAAAGCCATACTTTAGCATGTCCAGTAAGTTTCTTTAATCGTCATTTAAACAGCATATCCGGGGAAGCTATCGGGTTGCCTTGTTTTGTTAAAACATAAATGGGAATAACGAGGCAAGCTTGCAGGACTAAAATTAATGGATATCACTCGCTTCCTTCGTTATTTTTACGTATTGATATCATCCGAAAAACCATAATGATCATGAAGAAGACAAACAAAAATATAAACAAGTGCAAGAAATCACCATCAAAAATGTTGACATTTTCCGTGAAAAAGCTCGTTCTTCTAATAATTGCCATAATGGTTGTCAGAATCGCAAGTAAACCTACTATCAGATATACTTTTTTTCTATTCTCAGTACGATAGCTTACATATGCTCCCGCCAAGACAATCCTGATTAAATAGTATCCCATGCATAATGTCATTATAACTAAAACACTTATTTGACTGGCAGCCCACTCAACTCCATAATTAGGTAGAAGCAAATCAATCATCAGCAAAAAATAGAGCATTAAAAAACATTTGTTTCCAACTTCGTTTCGGGTTTGAACCTGTCTTTCATCAAAATTTGAATTTCTTTTATTGAACATTATCCCCATCCTCCCAAAAGATTTGGTCAAGTGTTTTATCGAGGGACTTACAAATTGCTATGCACAACCGTATTGATGGATTATAGTCTCCATTCTCAATGGCATTAATTGTTTGCCTTGTAACACTTACAATTTGTGCCAGTTCTTTTTGTGACATGTCTTTTGCGGCTCTGGCAGCTTTTAGCCGCAGGTTCTTTCCCATACACTTCACCTCTATACCTAGAGTAACATATATGTTACCATATGTCAAATATACATTACGTTTGTGTAACCAGAATGTAAAAGTCACCCTCCATGAACTGGCTGCCAAGGGTGACTTGTTGACGAATATGGTTATGTTGTTATTAGTCGTATCAAGCAGATTTTTTTACATGATACCTAACCCTAAATTCTGCGCCGATAGATTGCGCTAGTTCTTTGCAATTTCGTATGTTTTCCCCAGAGATTGAGTTTACCACAGTCATTACTACCTTGGGGATATGCTCCTTGCATTTAACAGCAAAGTCCAGCATGGCTTCAAAGGCCGCTTCTCCATATTTGGACCGGCATATGGCCTGATACTCATACCTGTCCCCGGCATTCATGCTGATAGAAACAGCGTCCACCAATCCTTGCAATTGCGGTGTGATATCCTTGCCGCAAATAAGATTGGCATGGCCGTTGGTATTGATGCGGATTGGCAGACAATATTTCTCTTTGAGCTTTTTACATATTTCAATAATGTCATATGCGCGCATCATGGGCTCACCAAAACCGCAAAATACAAATTCCTTATACTTGGCAATATCCCGCCTTTGGATATCTTCAATAACCTCATCTATAGATGGTTCCTGTTCGAGCCACAGGTTCGTTCCACTACCAACACCGTCCGATATGTTTCTGATGCAAAAAAGGCAATTATTGGTGCAGCGGTTGGTTATATTAATATATAACGAGTTGCCTAATTCATATGTGATTGTCATCAAGATCTCCTTACCATTACAGTAGTTCTACAAAACCGGTAAAATGAGAGTGCCAGTGATCAAGTGCATCACTGGCGTCTTTGCCCGTTTAGTTGATAATAGACACTGTCAATGTTTTGCTTAAATTTATCTTATAACAAAGCCTTGAAAGGTGTCAATATTTGATTCTTCAGGCTTCAGCGCATAAACATTAATTTTTCGCCCTGACGTAATCCACAACCAAGAGCAATAGCGGTATTCCAAATTCTATCGGTAGAGCTATCAAGCCAAAACGGTCCAAACGAAAGAACTGCCTCAATTCCATGTAGGAAGGAAATAAAATAATTGAAAGCACAAAAATGATAGCGCCAGTGGGCAGGATAAGTGGCAGCTGGTTTTTCAGACCCAGCCATTGTTTAATGGAAGCTGACGCGGCGTAATAAAAAAGGGTCACCACCAAAAAACTGGTACTGCTCCAACTTATCAAGAACAGTGGTTCAATCCTTTGAATAAAATTAGCAATATTAATTTGTCTGAATACCCAAAAAAACTGGTAATTTGATACAACCGGAGCATCTGCGCCTAATACAGATACAATTGTAATGGAGACAAGAAAAATAACCAAACCAAGAATGGCAATGGATAGCAAAAGAGTCTTCCTGGCATCTGTTTTTATGTTCAATGACGGAAAAAGGAACAGCCAGGAAACGGCTATGCCTATAAACGGCAACTGAATAATGGCGTCCATCATAGCTGGCCGCCACCCATCATCCAGAGCCAGCTCCAGTTGCAACAAGTCCATATTCGGGGTATTTAAGAGTATACCAATAATAATAGAAAAGAAAATAATAGGCACTAAAACTTCCGCTGCTCTGGCAATAACCTCCAGGCCTTGAACTGAAGCGTAAGCCGCGATAAGTAATGAAACTGCTATAAAGGCTGTCTTAGGGGTTTCAGGCAAGAGAAGCAAATATAATTCGGCATAGTCGCGAGTGGCAAAAGAGGCGATTAACAGAAAAAGGATGATGTACGTCAGGCCTACAAATCTTCCTAACCACTTGCCCAGAATGTACTGACTATATTGAATAATGGTTTGTGAAGGGTATCTTAAACCAAGGGTAATCATTAAATACCCGCCCGCCAAACCTAATATAGTAGTCAAGACTGCTGACAACCAGACATAATATTTGGCGCCGCCAAATGAAATCATAGGAAAGGTTCATATTACAGGCATCACCAATGTACCAATAGTAAGCATAATAGCCTGATAATTGCTTATTTTAGTATTGCTATTCTCCATTGCCAATCCTTGTAAAAAGAGTTTATATATTACTATACCAATAGAGAACAATATTTATTCAAAGCCATAAGGCGGGAATCCTGCGATAAGACGGAGCCTTATTTTCCGGAACCGGCCACTTAATTTTCTTGCCATATTACGGGACTTCAAACTTTTTTACAGGCAGGGATTTTGGTAGAATCTATAGGAGTTCATTTGCTGGACAGCGAACGTAATAATATGAAACGCAGCTACCTTATGTTTAGACCTGAAGATGTTGAAATTAGCGATGGTGGGGCAATATTGAGTGGGTTTCTTCCGGATACTGTGCAAGGACAGGCTTTCTTATGACCAAGACGGGAAATAAAAACCCCGCCGCAAGGGCGGGGAAGGCAAAAATAAAAATCATATCAACGGCTTGCGCCAATCTGATTGAAGAGCTGAATCATCTGGGGTGTCCAGCATTCCTTACTTTAGAATCATATACCAGGGTTTGACCGGTGCTGGACTCAGGTCCAGGTAAATGTGCTTGGTCTTTGTATATTCTTTAAGAACCATCGTGGAAAGGTCTTTGCCCCAGCCGGATTCCTTGCATCCACCCCATGGTGTCTCACAGAAAATCATGAGATGCTCGTTCACCCAAACTGTACCGGCCTGAATATGTGAAGCGAGTTGAAGACCAGTTCTTAAATCCCTTGTCCACACCGACGCACAAAGACCGTATTTTGTGTCGTTAGCAAGGGCGACCGCTTCCTCATTCGTCTTGAACTTGCAAAGAGCTATAACAGGCCCAAAAATCTCATCGCGCATGATCTCCATATCGTTGCTGCAGTTGCCAAAAACAGTTGGAGCTACATAGAAGCCATCCTTTGTGTCAGGCGTGTCAGGCCGCTCTCCACCGAGCAGCAGCTCCGCCCCTGCATTCCTGGCTCTCCCGATATACCCTTCGATCTTGTCGCGATGCGCGGCATAGGCGACAGGCCCAAGTACGGTCTCCATATTCATGGGATCGCCGTATTTGAGAGATTTTGAGGCTTCTACAAATTTCGCTGCAAACTGATCATATAGAGATTCATGGATATAAAACCGACTTGCAGCTGCACATACTTGGCCTGTATTGAAATATGCGCTAAAGATCGCGCCCTCAACAGCGGAATCCAAGTCGGCATCCGAAAGTACTATGAACGCATTTTTACCCCCAAGTTCCAGCCCGACCTGCTTAACCGTACTGCTTGCCAGGCTCATGATACGCTTTCCTGTAACAGTGTCACCGGTGAATCCTATTTTGGCCACATCAGGGTGTTGTACCATGGCTTCCCCAACTAGTTCGCCAGGCCCTGTAACCACATTGACTGCTCCGGCTGGTACACCTGCTTCCATGGCTAATTCAGCCAAACGTATGGTAGTTAAAGGAGTGATTGAAGGTGGTTTGACGATCACAGTATTGCCTGTGATCAGTGCTGCACCCAGTTTCCATACAACCATCAGCGCAGGAAAGTTCCATGGGGTGATTAGTCCGACAACGCCCAGGGGCTCACGGATAGCCATCGAGGTACACCAGGGGCCGACGGGCAGGGTCTCCCCTGTCAGGGCCCTGCCTACACCAGCAAAGTATTCAAGCTGCTCGGCGCACAGCGGGATATCAAAATTCATGGTTTTTCTGATGGGAGATCCATGCTCCATGGTTTCCAGTTTGGCAAGTTCATCCAGGTTTGCCATGATTAGCTGTGATAACTTGAGCAGAACTTTGGAGCGTTCGCCCACAGTTTTGGATGCCCACTCAGGCGCTGCTTTTAATGCCGCAGCAACAGCCAAGTTCACCTCGCTGATCCCGCACTTCGGCGCCTTTGCTATGATCGCTCCGTTGGCCGGATTGATGATATTCATGGTTGCGCCATCTGACGCGCTCATTCTTTCCCCGGCAATTATAGTCTTAAATTCTTTAATTTGAGTAGACATATCTGCTCATCCCTTCTTAGTATTCTTAATAAGCTTTTTTGTATAGTTCCAAAACCTCTCCCACAGCAGTTTTGTGGGGGCTTCATTTATAGCGTCTTCCGCCAGGCGCGGGAACAGGTTTTCAGGTACACCAACCTCTTTCCTTGCCAGAATCGCCCCTGTTCTACTATTGTGTCAACTGTGCTCCGCACATTGAAACGAAAATTTACTATTTTTCCCTCCAACTCGATTTGCTCTCGGTTAATCCTGTTACACAAAAAAAACCAAGCGTCTGCGCTTGGCCAAAAAAATTTTTCAAATTTGGCTCAGCTCATCTCTACTCACCTCATCTCATTATATAATTTGTTGACAAATTACTTGGCTCAACTCTTCTTACACAAATAATTCTCGATGTGCATTCAAAATCCTCCTTTTTTACTTTTTTGACATATATAATATTTTCTAAATTATTTAGCTTAAATTCTCCACCATAGGTGACCAACTTATTGGGCAGGATGGTCGAAGTGATATGATAAAATGATTAATAGGAGCCCCTGAGATTTTCCTAAGAATAAAAAAGTAATGGAGAAAAATGTATGAAATTTGTTTCGTGGAATGTAAACGGTTTGCGTGCATGCATGAATAAAGGGTTTATCGACTTTTTCCAGTCTGCGGACGCAGATATATTCTGTGTCCAGGAAACAAAAATGCAGCAAGGGCAGGCAGATATTGATCTGGAAGGCTATGAGGAATACTGGAACAATGCCGCAAAAAAAGGGTATTCGGGGACTGCTGTCTTCTCCAAGCGCAAAGCAAACTCTGTTTCAATGGATCTGAGTAAAGAGGAGCATAGTTTGGAAGGACGCGTGATCACTCTTGAATATCATGACTTTTATCTGGTGAATTGCTATACGCCAAATGCCCAACGTGGATTGACCCGTCTCGACTACCGGATGATATGGCAGGATGATTTTTGCTCCCATCTGAAAAATCTGGATAGGAAAAAACCGGTGGTTGTCTGTGGAGATATGAATGTAGCGCACCAGGAGATAGACCTGAAAAACCCCAAATCCAACGTGGGGCATGCTGGGTTCTCTCCCCAGGAACGCGAAAAAATGACAGAGCTCCTGGAAGCGGGATTTGTTGACTCATTCCGGTATTTGAATCCCCACAAAGCAGGCGCCTATACCTGGTGGTCGTATATGTTTAATGCCCGGGCCAATAATGTTGGCTGGCGTATTGATTATTTTCTTGTTTCGAAGCGAATACAAGATCGGATTCAGGAGGCCCTGATTTATTCCGAGGTCACAGGCAGCGATCATTGCCCCATTGGGCTTGAGCTTTCCATATGAAGCGCCGGTGATCAAGTGCATCACCGGCGTCTTTGCCAACTTTATTCTCCGGCTATCAAATCCATCACATTGCGTAGCATGCTTTTATCCAGGATTTTTAATAAAATTAACGGCGGCTTAATGGTGCATTCATGTAAAGCTGGTATAATCAAAGTATCCTACAGAGATGTCAACCACCATGAAAAAATCTTTATTGAGGTAAAGTATGGGAAAACAGAACAACACAATCGTTGTAAGCGGCGATATTTGCATCAATACACTTCTTTGGACTACCTACCCGCAGAATCCGAATGGCTGGAACTGGCAAATGCATGAAAATATGCACAGCATATCAATGCCGGGTGAATCCATGCTATTGGCCAAGCTCATCTCTTTGGCGATCGAGCAACCGGTTCTTTCTCCGGATATGCAGACTAAGGAATCGATACACACAAACGAATTCCTTCATTCCACAGCAGAGATAGAACTCTATCCCAGAGTGCCGGGCGGCAAGGACACGGGTAAAGTGTACCGGATCAGCCGCTATCTTGGTTTTACAGGAACATCATCCGGCTTACCAAAATTGCTTCCTGTTGTTCATGATGATGCGGATGCTGCAATAGTCGTCATCGATGATGAGAACAATGGATTTAATGAACATGAGGAGTTTTGGCCGCTAGCCCTGAAAACAGAAGGGAAAAATCCGCTTGTCCTATACAAACTGAATAATCCGAACGTGTCCAGCGCATTATGGAAGCATCTGGTAGGAACACATATCGAAAAAACAATCATCATCATCAATAGTGAAGACCTTCGTGCCAAAGGCGTGAACATCAGCAAAAGCATCTCCTGGGAAAGAACGGCACAGGATTTTGTATGGCAGTTGAACAATAATCCGAATCTTTCCTTTCTTGCGGGATGCAGGCATCTAATCCTTACTTTCGGACTGGAGGGAGTAATCTATTACAGCTCTAACGGGGTTGCCGAATCCCGCCTTTATTTTATGCCCTATGCATTCGAGGGCGATTTCTCGAAGGAGATTCAGGGCGGGATGTATGGATCTACTTCCTGTTTTGTTGCAGGGCTGGTGAAGAGTATTGTTGCGAAGGGAATGAAAGAGGAAGAACTGGTTTTCTCAATCAATGACGGCATTCGCGAAGGCATTGTAGCCGCACAAAAATATTATGTCGACGGTTTTGGCACGAATACATCTTCATTTACCTTCCCGAACCCGAAAATCTTTTTGGAAGATGACAGTTATGCAATTTCAAAAGAAAATGTACAGGATGTGAAAATCCACATCCCAATCGATAATGATAGTCAGGACAGCTGGTATATTCTAAATGATAAAAGCCCGTCCAATCTTGTAGAAATCGCCGCACAAATCGTAAAAAGCGGTGAAGAGAGGGTTCTGAAGTTTCCGGTTGCCCGGTTCGGACAGTTGAAAACTGTGGACCGGACAGAGATTGAAAGCTACCGGAGCATCAATAACCTGATGTGTGAGTATATTGCAACGAAAAACGCGATCAGACCCCTTTCCATTGCTGTATTCGGAACCCCGGGTTCCGGAAAATCCTATGGTGTAACTGAAGTAGCTGCAAGTATAGCGCCTGATCTGATTAGCAAATTAAATTTTAATTTGTCCCAGTTCCGGTCGCCCTCCGATCTTGCAAGGGCCTTTCACAAAGCAAGGGATTTTTCGTTGGAGGGGAAGGTGCCGCTGATCGTTTTTGATGAATTTGACGCTTCTTTTGAAGGAAAGCTGGGATGGCTGAAGTACTTTTTAGCTCCCATGCAGGACGGATTGTTCAGAGAAGAGGATACGTTACATCCCATTGGAAAGACAATCTTTGTTTTTGCAGGCGGAACCAGCAGCACATTTGAGGAGTTCTGCGGCGAGACAATCACGGATGACGGGGAAAAGAAACGGTTTTTAATGGAGTTTAAAAGCGCAAAAGGTCCGGACTTCATCAGCCGTCTGAGGGGGAACGTCAACATTCTTGGACCAAACCCATCGAATCATCAGTTGGACCAGCTGTTTGTCATCCGCAGGGCAATGCTGCTTCGATCTTTATTTGAGAGAAAGCTGCCCCACCTGATTAACGACAGAGGGGAGGCACAGATCGATAATGGTGTATTACGGGCATTATTGAAGATTCCCAGATATAAGCATGAATCAAGGTCTATGGAAGCAATCATGGACATGAGCATACTGACCAGCGCCAAAAAATGGGAGCAGTCACACCTTCCTTCCAAGGCGCAGTTGAAGCTGCATGTCGATGAAGAGCAATTCACCCGCCACTTGATGCATGACGTTTTTTACAGTGAAAAGATTGAAAGCCTTGCATGTGCAATTTATGAAATGATCCAAAACACGATGGGCAAAGACAGTATCGACCATAAAACGGTCAAAAGTCATTGGGAAACCCTATCCGAGGAAGAAAGAAATTTCTATCGGGAGCACATCAGACAGATCCCGGACGCCCTGGTATTGCTTCAATATGATATCGTTTCAGTGATTGAAAAACCTGAAGCGATCAAATTGAGTGAAAAAGAAATCCGCAGCCTTGCCGAATATACGCATAAACACTGGTTTACACAAAAAAAAGAGGCAGGCTGGAAATTCGGTGAAATTCATGATGAACAGCTTAAAACCGACCCGAATCTGGTGTCTTGGGACGCCTTAAATGAAGAGTGGAAAAAGCATATCGGCAGCATGGTGGAAAAATGGCCCGTTATCCTGGCAAATGCGCATTTTAAAATGGAGTATCTGAAGCCTTTTTGTCAACGCGAAACATCGGACGGATAACAGTTATATGCTTTTTCTGGCTGTGTGAACAGCCTCTTTTACTTTTCAGTTCCTTCAGGTTTTGGACCGACTAAAAGAACTGTATCACTCGGCTTGAAATAATCGCTGGAAATCAAGGTTCTGGTTGTAATCTCCCCCTCCACAACTACCTCCCGGTAAACTTTCACCGTGTACCCGGTTTTCCCCTGGTTCATTACCCTGGTTTCACCTGCCGGCAGACTGGGGTCATATTGCAGCACAACCTTAGGTTGTATGACCGATTTATCAGTAGTAATGCGGACTTCCCTTTGTTCGGTAATCTTCGTCCCAAATATGCGAATTGTCAGTGTTCCGCTTTCAATATTGCTGGAGATATAAACCGGGGCGCCGGTGTTGTTCAGGAATTTCAGGTCCAGATAATCTCCGGCAATGGTAGCGTCGCGACCAAGTGATACGTAGTTAACCGGGAGGGGATGGGAGTATCTTTCCACAATGCCCAGGTTGGCGAGAAGAGCAGCATTGTACAGGGTGGTAGCCACCTGGCAGATGCCGCCTCCGAAATCAAGGGCAAGTTGTGACTGAATAAATATAGGCGCCTTTAAATAGCCGTTTTCCGCTCCGCGGGGTCCGAGGCGCTGGTTGAGTGAAAAGATCTCCCCCGGCTTGACCAGGGAGCCGTTGATGGTAGCGCTTGCCAGTGCGATATTGTGGGACCTGTTCCCGTCATTTTCGTCAAAGATGGTGACGTACTCGGCCAGCAGCGCGTCAAGTGTACTTAAATCAGCGGTTTTTACGTCCGGTTCCAGTAATTGACCGGTCGCTTGCACCTGTAACTTACCCTCGGACAACGCCAGCCGTACCTGTTCAAAAGTCCCGTCAAAGTCAAGTATGTAGCCGTCTTTTTTGTCGGTTATTTCTATTTTATTATTTGATAAACTGAGGTTGGCGTTTTTGGGCGGGCTGTCCCAATTCGTTTTGAGGGTTTGAATTATTGTCGCTAATTTGTCCTCAGAAAAGACGATCTTTGCGGGAACGTCGGCAGGCTCAGCCCTGCGCTTTAACAAGGACATCAACTGAATAACATATTTATCGTTTATCCCGTACTTGAAAGCTGTTACAGCCATAGAGCGGTAATCATACTTTGCGTCAATATCGGACAATTTAAAAGAGAAACTTTTACCGCCGTCTTGGAGCTCAAAGGTGCTTTCGGCCGGGAGAGGCAAGCTGCGCTCAAGCTTTTCAGCAGCTTCAACCGTACTTAGGCCGCCAACCTGAATGCCTGCCACACTTACACCTTGCTGTATTATCCCATTGTATTTGTTATCCAGGACAACAGCA
The DNA here is from genome assembly GCF_004369245.1 of Pelotomaculum sp. FP. Classification (NCBI taxonomy): domain Bacteria; kingdom Bacillati; phylum Bacillota; class Clostridia; order Eubacteriales; family Desulfotomaculaceae; genus Pelotomaculum; species Pelotomaculum sp. FP. The sequence continues at coordinate 13,690 of NZ_QFGB01000057.1, forward strand.
GTTCCCAGAATACCTGCAACAGATTGGAGCAACAGCAGGGAAGCAAGAAACAAGGTGTTTTTTAGGAGCGATATTGTTTTCATCAAGTTTTATTCACGTACGTTGAGAGTAAGTTGGACATATTTGTTGGCAGCTACGGCTTTCTCGATCATTTCAACGGTGATGCTCTGGCCTTCTTCTGCTATAATATCGCCATCATCGGCAAGGATGCGCATGGTCACCTTTTTCCCCAGGAGGTACTGGCGCTGCTGGTCTTCAAAATGTTTGAGCGCTTTGACAGGCTGCTTGTCGTCGTCCTGTTTGTCAGCAGACGCAGATTTCGTCTTGGGCGCTTCCGTTGTATCTTCTGTTTCTACCCGTTTATAGCCGGCGGGAGGTGCAGCTTCAACGGTTACTTCCAATTCAGACACCAGCTTGCTTTCAACGCCGTCCTCAACCACCAAATAATCAAGACCGAAGGACAGGATGTACTTTCTGGGAATTATGCCGGCCGGGCTTTCGCTATCGTTGGGAATTATTTGGCATCCTGTGATGTCCCCGGTGGTTTCGTCAAAGTAGTATTCGCTAATGGCGCCCAGGATTTTACCCTTGTTGGAGATCACTTTCAGCCCGTTCAAGTGGAAGTCCTTTTCAAGCAATTCAACTGCCTGACTGTTGTCTTGTACCGGAATAAGAGTTGAACTTGCAGCGACGGTCAGGGCATTTTCACCGAAGCCCTGCACTGTGTTGAAAGGTACGGTTTTTAAACCGAGATACCACATTCTGTCTTTTATCAGAAGAAAATCAACGGCGCCACGCTGGTTTAGAACCAGATGATTTGCTTCCCCGATTTGGAGCCCTTCTTCGATGCTCATAACTGGTAATCCTAGAATCTGCCGGCTGCTTTTCACTTAAATACCTCCTTGGTTATTTCTTTTGTCTTTCGGCAGTGTCAATATTTGCTTTTAATTTAACTAAATTAGGTACCTTGGAATAAGGAGTGTTTTTTGGTATCCTGGCAGCTTGTAATAGTTCGGTGAAGGTTTCAAGATACAGCAAACGTTCTTCAAGCTGTTGCCGGATAGGTGCGACATTGAGATGCTCCTGCTCAAGAAGTGACTTAATAAACAGCTTAGACTGGGGATAGTGGCCAAGTTCCAGGTAAACATTGCTTATTTCCACGGCAAGAGCCACAGCTACATGAGGCTCCCGGTTAAGGCTGAAAGCATTCATAAAACTGGTCAGCGCAGAGACCATGTCACCACTTGCTTTAGCCGCAAAACCGGCAGAAATGTTTTCGTTGACGGTCTCTGAAGGTAACTCCGGTTTTGCATGGCTTAAGGCAGGTGCTTTTTCGGCTGGAATTGCTGCGTTCAGCGCCGGTGACAGTTCCATCGCGGGCAGATCACACCCTTCAAAATGTTCTTCGGCGGTCTCCAATACGGGCAACAGCCTTTCGTCTACAAATGCGTTTTCTTCCAAAATAAGCCCTTGAGAAGTTTTCTGCGTATCGTACGCTACGTCATCCTGGCCGGGTATCAATTCAGCAGCATAGGCTGCTTTGGCAGGCTCCCGGGTTTCTTCCCGCCAAAGTGTTTCCGGGATGCTTTCAGATACGGGAAGCGGCCACTCTGCAGAAGTGTCCTGGGTACTCTGTAAATCACCGGGAACAGCGCTGTTTGTACAACTATCGCTCCCGCCTACAGTTTTCGTATCGGGCTGGGTTTCGTCCAAGGGACTGCCTGAAGATTCTTCCATATAGGAAGGCAATTGAGTTTCCGGTAAAAGTGTGTCCGAGGGAGACTCCGTCTCCCCTGCCGCTGTTTCTGTAAGCTTGCTAGTGATACCGCACTCCTGGACAGGATCAGGTGTGATTCCATCCGGCAAGTCTGCCGCCGAGGTTTCAGTTGGTATGTGTGCAGGTTGATCTGCACCAGGCGCATTACAGTCAAGAGCAGCGCAGGCTTGGGAGAAGGCGGTTTTTTCGCTAAATTCAAAGGCTGTAGAAGTGGTGGGAGCAGGCTCTGCTATTTCGTTTCCAGGTTCCGTTGTTATTACCGGGTTGGCGGAACTGTGCGCAGATATTTTCATGTCGCAGTAACTAAACGCAAAAGCAAAAAGAGTGATCAGGCCGAGGTATATAAACAACACCGCGGGCAAGGCAAAAGCAGCAAGCGCCCAGGGGAAGAAGGCCCCCAGAAGCAAGGAAACGCCTGTCGTCGCAAAAACTGTTCTGGCACGCAAGCGGATTCTGCTTTTGAAGAAGCTGTGAATAACGACAAGAACAAGGCTCAGAAGCAATAATATAACTATTAGCAAGACCAGATATTCCTGCATTGTTTACCTCGACCTTTTTCTATATTATCGGCATAAATCTCCATTAAATTTAGTTCAATAAAGTACTCCACTTAGACCCGGCAAGTAAAATGCGCCCTGCCGGATTAGATTGAAACATATGTCCGGTTGAATTTGAATCGCTTCCGGATAAAATCGGAAAGGGTGTCTGGTTTCGTTGGAATATGCAGTGGTCCACTATGGGTATAGTTAGTTGGACTTCATCTTGTTTGGCAGATTCGTCCCATACCTTATGCCTGGCACAAAAAAAACACCGTCCTGCAGGAAGGTGTTTTAGGAACGATTCTTATTACATATTTGGTTAACCAATCGAATGGTTTGTCATGCGGTAACAATGCGGCTGTCTGCCTGTAAGCCAAGTTTCTCAACAGCGTGCTCCCGCATCTTATATTTCATAATTTTCCCGGCGGCATTCATTGGGAAGTCGTCGACGAAATCGACGTAGCGCGGAGTTTTGTGCTTGGCCATGTGTGAACGGGTGTAATCTTTGAGTTCATCGGCAGTCATTGTTACATTATCCTTGAGTACCACGCACGCCATAATCTCCTCGCCGTACTGCTTGTCGGGCACACCAATCACTTGAACGTCCTTGACTTTAGGATGTGTATAGATAAAATCCTCGATTTCCTTGGGATAGATATTCTCACCGCCCCGAATGATCATATCCTTGATGCGACCGGTAATTTTGTAGTACCCATTTTCATCACGCCTTGCCAGATCGCCGGTGTGAAGCCACCCGTTTTCATCAATGGCGTTTTTCGTCGCCTCAGGCATTTTGTAGTAACCCTTCATGATGTTGTAGCCGCGTGCCACAAATTCACCGTCAACATTATCGGGCAAATCCTCGCCGGTCTCGGGATCAACAATCTTGCATTCAACACCGGGCAGCGCACGTCCTACAGTATTGACGCGCAGCTCAATGGAATCATCCACGCGGCTCTGGGTGCAGCCTGGGGAAGATTCAGTCTGGCCGAACACAATCGTAATTTCCTTCATGTTCATTTTGTCCACCACATCCTGCATAACCTTGACCGGACAGGGACTGCCTGCCATAATGCCGGTCCTCATATAGGAGAAGTCTGTCTTTGAAAAATCCTCATGTTCAAGCATCGCGATAAACATGGTTGGGACACCATGGAAGGCGGTAATCTTCTCCTTGTTTATGCATTCAAGCGACAGCTTAGGTGAGAAATAGGGCATTGGGGACATTGTCACGCCATGCGTCATTGCGGCCGTCATGGCAAGCACCATGCCAAAACAGTGGAACATTGGTACTTGAATCATCAAGCGGTCGGCAGTGGAAAAATCCATGCAGTCACCGATATTTTTGCCGTTATTCACCACATTATAGTGGGTAAGCATAACGCCCTTGGGAAAACCGGTGGTTCCCGAAGTATACTGCATGTTGCAGACGTCATGCCGGTTGATGGAAAGCGCGCGGCGGTAAACATCCTCAACCGGAACTCTCTCAGACATGGCCATGGCCTCCTCCCATGTCAGGCAGCCCTTCTGTCTGGAATCAATGGTGATGATATTGCGCAGGAAAGGCAGGCGTTTTATATGGAGCGGTCTTCCTGCCTCGGCAGTTTCCAACTCAGGGCAAAGTTCCTTCATAATGCTTACATAATCGGAGTCCTTGTAACCGTCGATCATAACCAGCGTATGCGTATCCGACTGGCGCAAGAGATACTCCGCCTCATAAATCTTGTAGGCAGTGTTTACGGTGACCAGAACCGCGCCTATCTTGGTGGTCGCCCAGAAGGTGATGTACCACTGGGGAACGTTGGTTGCCCAGATCGCTACATGGTCACCCGGCCTGACACCCATGGCAATCAATGAGCGAGCGAATGTATCGACATCGTCCCGGAACTCGGTATAAGTCCTGGTATAATCCATTGTAGTATATCGAAACGCATACTGGTCGGGAAACTCTTCAACCATACGGTCAAGCACCTGAGGAAAGGTCAGGTCAATTAGTGTATCCTTCTGCCAGACATATTTCCCTGTGCGCGCGTTATTTTCGAACAGATGGCCCTTTACCAGACTTATTTCAGTGTAACGGCTCATATAGTTTGCAAAATTCGGGAAGACAACTCCCGCGTCATCAAGCTCATCCGCCCAGCGCTTGACCCATTCGAGGGACACATAACCGTCGTAGTTAATCGAGCGCAGCGCCAGCATCATGTCGTCAACCGGCAAATCCCCCTCACCCATCATACGATACCGTATGGAGCCATTCTCCACAACGGAATCTTTGATATGTACATATTTAATATAGGCGCCGAGGTTCTGCACCGTCTTTCCAGGGCTCTCACCTGCGAACCGGTAGGGATGATGCATATCCCACAGGGCGCTCACCGCGTCACTTGCCACCTGATCAAGCAGCCTGCACAGCCGGGCTGTGTCGGTATAGACACCATTGGTTTCCACCAGCAGGGTCACGCCCTTCTCTTCGGCAACCGGTACCAGGCGCTGCAGGGCGGCAAGAACAACCCCGTCATCCACCTCACCGGTGGTATGCGGCTCAAGGTCCGCAAGTATGCGGATGTACGGTGTGCCAAGCTTGGAGGCCAGCATAATATACTGCACAATCTCAGCATGGTTTTTCTCGGCATTTTCAGCAAACTTCAAGGCGCAGCTCGGAAAGTTTTTTTAATGTTTGCGGAAGCTGTGCTTCGGTGAAAGGCTGTGCCCGGACCGCGGATATTTCATTGCCCAGCCCGCGGACTTCGATGCCTTTAAAGCCAAGGTCCTTCGCCATGGAACAGATCTCGCTCCAACTGAAGTTGGGGCAGCCGAGTGTTGAAAATGCAAGTTTCATAGTTATTTCCTCCTTAAATTAAAAAGCGCTTTCGTCCATAGCATTTCTGCTAGAGACGAAAGCGCTAAACTTCCGCGGTACCACTCTTCTTGGTATGAAACATACCCACTCTAAAGGCATCGGTCAAAATGACGAATACCCTCTCGTTGTAACGGCGAGAAACCCGGTGGCGCCTACTTGCTTTTAGTCACCATGATGGCTTCCGAAAGCTTTCAGCTAACTGCTCAAGGGGGAGTCACAATTGCTCTGCGCGCTGTTTTTCAGCATCCAACAGCTCTCTGTAGCGACATAACGCAAAGTGTTTTCCCTGTCATCACATTTAAATATTTTTCCGCTATGTTATCAAATAATTGACTGCCTGTCAAGCAGGTTACAAAGAATCTTATCTTCGGCTTTTATTCGATCCCCCATCATACCGACAGAAAAGGTTATTTCAACTGCCGATAGACACCAGACATTGTTGCCAGCTCATTCAGATGCTCAACACAAAAGCAATAGCCGTGTCTCAACTGATATTAATACTACTCTAGATCTTTTTGATTTTGTATCTTTTTTATAAGGCCAATTACGGCAGTGATAATTAGTTAAGGCTATTCTCTCCTACCACAAGGTAGAGCAGCAGGGGTCTAGGGCTTGCATGGCGCTGTTAAAGCTGGGGGACAAATATTCCGTCACCCGGCTGGAGTCCGCCTGCAGACGCGCGCTGACCTACACAGCCAGCCCCAATCTCAAAAGCATCCAGACCATTCTGAAGACCGGGCAGGACAAAATCCCGGATGAAAAACCGGCGGAGAACAAGGAGAATATCAAAAACTTTGGGTTCACCCGCGGCGCCGCGTACTACGGGAGGACCTCGAAATGATGGATCGGAACACCCTTCACAAGCTCCATGAAATGAAGCTGTCTGCAATGGCGGATGCATACCGGCAGCAATTGGAAGACCCTGCCTTTCGGGAACTCTCATTTGAAGAGCGATTTGGCCTGATGGTAGACACCGAATGGGCCCCTCGCAAGAGCAATCGCCTGATCGCCTCATGCAGCAGGCGGAGCTAAGCATTCCAAACGCAGCAATCGAAGACATCGAATACCATGCGGACCGCAAGCTGGACAAGGCGCAAATCACCAGACTCGCCACCTGCGGTTTCATCGCTGAACAGCACAACATCATCATTCTCGGTGCCTCGGGTGCTGGAAAGACCTATCTCAGTTGCGCCTTTGGTATGGCAGCTTGCCGGAACTTCTACACGGTGAAATATATCCGGCTGCCCGACCTGCTTAACGAACTGGCCGTTGCCAGAGGCGAAGGCATTTTCAAGAAGGTTATGAAGGTGTACAAAAAAGTCGGCCTCCTCATTCTGGATGAGTGGCTGCTGGTACCACTGACCAGCAGCGAGGCCCGTGACCTACTGGAAATCGTGGAAGCCAGACATCAAAAGGGCTCCACCATCTTCAGCTCCCAGTTCACTCCGGCTGGTGGCACGCCAAGATCAGTGAGGATACGCTGGCTGATGCTATACTCGACAGAATTGTTCATGATTCCTACACTATCTTTATCGACGGTGAGGAATCCATGCGTAAACGTAAAGGCATCTCTGAGTAATCAGTCTCATGCAGGGGGATGCTTTCAAAAGTTTCTCCCTGCACCTTTTTAATCAGCTACTCACTAAATATTGGCTCTGCTAGCGTTAGAGTTGCTCATTTTCAGCGTGACGCTGCTCATTCTCTAGTGTACTCATGGCTCAATCTGAGCGAAATATCCAACTGGTCCCTTATCCTACCAGTTTGTTATAGATGACGAAAACAATAGCAAAACGGTTTGATATGCCAACAGAAAACGAACCAATTACTAAATTGGAAAAGAAAATGTAAAAAACTATTGACATTTTTGCTATCAGCAATATAATTAAAATGTAAAAAGTATTTTACATTTTTAGGAGTGATATTTATGAAAGACTTTCGTAAAATGGACGAAATGGAAATGGCCATCAACCTGAAAGCAATAAGGCTGGCATGGGTTTACGGTATTTTGTTCCTGCTCATATGGATAGGCCATGACTGGATAAAGTCCGGACTGTTTAATGGAATAGCATTTATCCTTATGTCATCTCAGCTGGCCGTGTACTGGGCGGTTCAACTCTTTTTGAAATGGAAACTTGGCAAAGATGAAAAATAATATCAGAGAACGAAGAAAAAAGCTTGGATTCAGGCAGGAGGATATGGCGACCGCTCTTGGCGTTACAAGACAAACAATAAATGCAATCGAAAATGAAAAATATAACCCAACTTTAGAATTGGCTATGAGATTAGCATTACTACTCAATACTACTGTCGAGGAACTTTTTATACTGGGTAATTAAGTTAATTGTTGGGCTATAATCCCCATTTTCTATGGCATTAATTGTTTGCCTCGTTACACCAACAGCATCAGCAACGTCTTTTTGAGACAAGTTTTTACCCAACCTATCACCTCAAAAGCATCCGGTTATCGAGAACATTGTATTTATATATTAGACAACATGTCAATTATATCTTACACATTTTCTGATGCGAAAAAAAGCAAGAGGTAGTCCCCTTGCTTTCATTATTAATCATATAGAGCAAATTACTTAATCCAGCCGTACGGGCATCGCCCTGCCCTGCCGCCAACGGTAGATAGCCAGGAAAACCGCCCCCAGAGCCAGACAGACAATGATAATCCTGATGAGCAAACCAACTACCGGGATACTGGTCAGGAGCAGCAGCAATACATAGCCGAGCAAGAATGGCAGGATAGTATGCACCCTTCCTTCCCAGCCAAAGCGGGTGGCCAGCAAGCGGCCAACAGCGTCCCCAACGATAATCTTGGCAGAATATAGAAGTAGGCCATAGCTGGCCAGAAGGGCCAGGGAAAGCGGGATGCCGATCACCGTAATCAGCAGCAGCAACGCCAACAGAGGGGTAAGCAGCAACAGCACTAGACCACAACCCAATGTATAGCCGGGGGTTTGCCTTATAGTTTGGCTGAGGCGGCTCCAGATGCCCGGGAAAAACAGGGCCAGGACAGCCCAGACCAGTATGCCTGCGGCAAACGAGACCAGTGCCCAATGAATCATGCGGCGTTTTTATGTAGTTCAAAAAAATAAAACGACAAGTGATATTTTATGTAGTCTTCCGGCTCATAGAATTGGCGATCTCCCTTGGAGCAGAGTAAAACAGGTTGTGAATACTGTTCCAGGCGTTTTTCAAAGCATTGAGAAAGTTGTCCCAGAGGTTTTCAATCCGGTTCCAGATGTCCGAGGCTGTGTTGAGCAGTTGGTTAAATCCGTCCAGAGAGCGGAAAGGCTTGCCCAGGTCGAGGTTAGGAATGTACTGATCTTATAATGAATATATCGTTTTCAGAAAAAAACCGCCACAGTGAGGCGGTTAGTTTTTGCTCCGATAACTGGCGGAATTACCTAATCTTTAATAATAAAATTTAGTTTTATGCTTTTAAAATTACTGGTACCTAGATGCAGCCGCCAAAGCCTCCAAAGAAGCCAATACCGAAGATAATCAGAATGAAGATGAGAAAGATGATAAATCCCCAATTGCCGAAGCCACAGCCGGCTTGTTCTGCTTTAAACTCAGCCATTAGTAGGTCCTCCTTCTTTTTAGCCATATGTGGTATTTTTTTTTAGTATATGTTTTATGGGATTATTTGGTCACACTCAGATCAGAAATGATTGGGATTTCATGGACACTGTACAGTAAAAGAATTACTGCATTTTGTCTAATCTTTCTAAGGACAGAAAAAGTGTCCGTAAGCAAATTATTGTCCGGGATGAGGTCGAGAAGTCGGTAGTGATTGAAGACATGATGGACAAACTGTGAGTTCTGCATAATACAGATATTCTTCTTAATATACCCAACCATGACTATCCAGGCCGGTAATTCAGCGTTCCAGCGTTTTCTTCATATCTTCCATTCTTGCTAGGAGCCTCACCTTATGATTTTGAAAAAGCTTCAGCGTGTTAACCCCACTCAATGCACAAGTTTCACTATTACAAAGCTATGATTAGCAGCCCCACAGAAGCGTTTATGCCGCGAAAGTTTCTTTATATGGGGCAGCACCCTCTGGTACAATCTTGAGAGCGAAAAGCCCCATAATCCAGATTATTTTCGCCGGTTACAAGGGAGTCCAGAGGGTGCAGGGGCCCCATGTCAAGAAAACGTGGAATAAATGCGGGTTGTAAACGCAGGTAGTTATTATCCATAAATACCTAAATTGAGTTTATTAAGTAAAGGGAAAGGAATTATGTTTACTTTTAACTTGTCCGAAATCTTGACAGAAGGCCATATCAAATTTTTCACTTACTTCTGTTATCTTCATGCCGTTACACCTCCTGATATCCGATAGATATCATAACACGAAAAGTTAGCTCCAAATCAAGCTCTTGGGAAAAGAGAAATCCGTTACCCGATAAAGTTGGTAAATATGTTTTTTTCACGCTCAGGAAACGGAACACCAGCTTTGACCCCAGCCTCTTTGCACTTTAAGAACCATGCCATATTCCTTGCAAGCACACGCATGGTCTGCAATCCTCCAAGTCTTTTTTCACATCTTCCGGTGTGGCGCCATGAACCATGTTCCAATAGCGAAAAGCAATAATGGGCATCTCCGATATGGTGAAATACTTGTTGAGTTGGTCAAAGGCGGCGGTTGTCCCGGCCCTTCTGGCGGAAACAACGGCTGCCGCCGGTTTTAAGTAAAAAGACTTTCTGCCTGCTTGCAAATCCGTATAAAATGCTCGATCCATGAAAGAAGTAATCGCACCGCTTGCAGCTGAATAATGTACTGGTGAACCGAAAACAAAACCATCGGCGTCTTTAGCAATGTCAAGAAAATCGTTAACACAGTCAGAGAAAACGCAGCGCCCGGTTTTTGCACAGCTTTTGCAAGCAATACAACCGGCTAACGGTTTTGTTCCAATTTGGAAGATTTGTGTTTCAATCCCCTCGGTGTTGAGGGTTTTTGCCACTTCTTCAAGCGCAGTATAAGTACAGCCATTGGTGTGAGGGCTACCGTTTACTAATAAAACATTCATTCATACTTACCTCCGTTCATTTTCCGGGAGGTCAGAACCTGCATCGAATCTACCACGGGTTAACCTAGGGATTTAACCCCATTATACAGACATCAAAAGGTTTTGCAGATTAGCCGAATCGTTCGGATACCTCCTGGGCAAAAAAATGAACCCCGCGAGTTTTATACTCTGCAGGGTTCATTTTTGTCTTTCTTATGCCTGGTGCTTTTGCAGTGGAATTATTTAGCTTAAGCTAAATTTCCTGCACTTATTTGCTATTGTCAGCAACTTCGTTAACTCCTTCTGCGGTTTCTGCCAGCTCAGCAGCTCCTGTGTTTTCCTCTGCAACATTTTCTTTAAAAGCGTTTTCTTCAGGAGTATTATTGCCAACTTCATCTTTAGTTAACAATATTAAGCATTTTGAAAATCTATGATTAATGATGCCAGCACCTAATAAAATGAATGCGATGCCCCCATAAACAGCGATTGGTTCAAATATTCCTGGAAGCAATTGTGCTGGTATTAATTCCTTCATAACCTTAGCAGTAGGATATCCTTGAGCTACATAATTTGCAACAGTATTGTTGAAATACATAATATTATTAATCAATGATGCAACCGCAATAAGAGCTACAACTAAAAAAGCAATATACAGAGCAATAGAACTAGCAGGAATTTTAAGTTTTTTAGGCACATTTGTTTCTTTAAGGTCCATAATAATTTGTCTCCATTTCCGCCATCAAGGGCTATACTATCAATACGAAATTTTGATTTATTATGTAGTTTAGCACCTTCAACTTAAAATATCCTGAAATTTAACTTAAAATCTCATGAGATTGCTTCACAGCAGAACAAACCTTTTAATACCATGTAATATATTATTGTCTCTATTACGTCTGCCCTGAGCCGGTTTCTGTTGTTCCTGGAATTCCGGGGTTATATCCTTTGTTGTCGTCCTGGGTAGCGTCCTGACCAGTCCCACCCGCACCGGTACCCGCCTGGGCGCCGCTGCCCCCTGTTTTACCCGTAGTTGTACCCGTCCCTGTCTCATCAACCGGCGTGATGCTCACCGTACCATTTAAACCGGAAGAAGTGCCGGAGGCGCCGCTTTTAGTCTCCTGCCCCGGTTCGGACGGTGTCTGCTTGGACCCGCTTTGGTTCTGCTGGGTTGCAGAAGATTGTTGAGTACGGTCAGCCTGGCTGGAAGACCCGGTGCTTACAAGCTGGCCGCTCAACGGACTGGTCAGTACGACATCGGTCACTGTCTCCCCGTTAAAGAGCTTGGCTACCATCTGCTTCGCTTCAGCCGGGTCAACTCCCCAGTAGCTGTCCCCGCCAATATCCAATGGCCGCCCCGGCAGGGTCTGCGCCACAATACTACCGTCTTCCAATTTCTTACCGGCTGAAGCCAGGGTCACCATATCATTGACGCTCAGGTTGGTTTTTACATGCTTGTTTATTTCCGGAACCAGCGACGGCAATTTAAGAATTGTACCGGGCTGCAGCATCTCCTTGGCCAGGGTTACCAGAAACTTCTGCTGGTGCGCGGTCCGTTCAATGTCACCCATTGGATAATCCCGGAAGCGAACATACTGCAACGCCTTATCACCATCCAGACACTGGACGCCCTTTTTCAGGTTGATTTCATAAACGCCGCCATCAGTTTCGTCCTCGTGGTTCATGTCTTGATCAACATCGAGAGTAACTCCGCCGAGCGCGTCCACAATATTCTTAAAGCCGTTGAAATTGGCCTGGACATAATACTTGACCGGTATCCCCAAAAGATCCGAAACCACCTTCATAGACGCCTCCGGACCACCCAGTTCCGCTGCACAGTTTATTTTATCCCAGCCGTGCTTGGGGATATTGACTCTGGTATCCCGGGGGATGGAAAGCAGGGACATCTGCTTGCTTTTGGTGTCCACGCTGGCCAGGATCATGGTGTCGGTCCGTGCCATTGTTTCACCATTACGGGCATCAATGCCCAGCAGAAGGACATTGAGCCGCTGCCCATTTGGGTTTTCAGGCGGAAAAAATTTGTCTTTAATAAGTACGCAACCGCCCGCCAACAGGGCCACCAGAAACAGGCAGCAGATGACGAAAGGCGCCTTGCGCTTGAGTCTCCGTCTTTTAAGTTTCAACATTATTCACCCCGTTCACAGATAATCGCCACTGGGGACAGGCCAATTGCAGCTCAAAAAGCAAGTAACAGCCAAGCAGCAACCACAATCACTGCCGTCAAAGTGATTCTGTTCATTCTCTCCAGATATAAAATTCTACTTATTCCCCCCAAATCCTGCACGAACTGGTAACACAGCTCCTTACAACCTTCTTAAGAAAGAGGGTCAACTATTTTTTTGGCTAGACAGGCCGATAACTAGAACTGACAGCGGCCTACAATTTTTTAGTCCTGTCATCGAGCAAGCACTTCTTGTTTTAGAAACTACTAGAATATTGCAGATTATTGCATATAAAAAGTCACAATTATAAAGAAAAAAACAGCTCGCCAACCGAATGAGCTGTAAGTGTTAGGAGACAGGATTCTACTACTTTTTGGCGAATATGCCATATTGGAAAGGTGTGCATATGATACCTAACAATCAATATTATATATTACAGCGTGTTTAGAACATTAAAATTGAAGAGGAATCGAAAAAATGAGTAAAACGATATGTCAAGTAGTTGACTCTTCAGGGAACCTACCGCGGGAATTCATCAAACAGTACAACATCATCGAAGTTCCATTCTATTTCACATTTGACAACACAAATTACTACTGTGAGAATGTTAATTATACAATAACTGAGTTTTATAAACATATGGTAGAATATCCTGACGAGGTTCCCAAAACATCTGCTCCCAATATTCTTGATTGGTTAACCGTATTTGAGGAGCAGTATGCCGGAGGCGCTAAAAAGTATATTGTGACGACGATTTCTCCCAAATTATCTTCCAGCTTTCAAACGGCTATTTCTGCAAAAAAAATTTTTGAAGAGAGAAATAAAGATGTCGAAATTAAAGTAATTAGTTCAGATACTTGTGCTTGTGGGCAGGCCGCATTGGAAATAGGAATCGCTAAAATGATTGATAGTGGTATAGACTATGTGGATATCGTTGAGATAATACATAAGATGATTTCGAATATAAGCACGCTTTTTGTGGTGAACAGCCTGACATATATGAAGGCTGGAGGCAGAATCGGAGGAGCGGCCGCCTTCCTGGGAAAACTAATCAACATTAAGCCATTATGTGAGTTTATTGATGGCATGGTACATCCAATCAAAGCTATACGTGGAAGAAAAAATTCGCTTAAAACCATGATAGATGTAGCAGTTTCAAGGATTATTGATATTAATAAAATGATAATCATTATCCAACATGCAGAATGCCAGGAAGATGCAGACTATATATGTAATTATCTAAAAGAGAAAGGAAATTATAGTGGTCATGTATTTAATAGCGGTCTAGGGATTATAGTAGGAGCACATTCAGGTCCGGGTACAATAGGTATTGGTTTTGTGGAATATCCTGTCTAAAGCTATTGCAAACTCACGTTGAGTTGTATGCCAAATAATCAATAACTTTGAACATAAACATTCCTCCTTGAATCATAGTTTTACTCATCAATACCAACCATAGGTGTTCGGTTAACCAGAATTAGGTAACTCATAGATAATAATAAAGAAGGGAAAACCCTCAAGTCGACAGAATCAGGGAATATTCAAGTATAAATAATTTCCAGGAGGTCGCCCTGATGACTG
>NZ_QFGB01000058.1:0-27379 GCF_004369245.1 Pelotomaculum sp. FP
TTCTGGTGACAATGTCGGAGGGGGTACACCCGTTCCCATCCCGAACACGGCAGTTAAGCCCTCCTGAGCCAATGGTACTTGGGACGTCGGTCCCTGGGAGAGTAGGTCGTCGCCAGATTAATTTTAAAAACCTCACGGTTGATACCGTGGGGTTTTGTTTTTTGGATTCATTGACAAGGATAATTTTATTACATATGGTATTAATAACCGGTTTTAGCTCTATAGAAATCCTGGGGAATGGAGTGGTGGATTTGGATCCATGGGTTGGTAAGCAGATGTGGATATGGGAATTGGAGCTTGCAGAAAAGGGTGTAATAAATAATATTATCACCAAAGCAGTAAGCTTGGGCTTAACAGGGTTACTCGTCAAAGCATGGGACGGTAAAAATTATTGGAATCAATTAGACAAGATTGCCGGTCCTGCAAAAAATGCCGGATTGATAGTCGGCGCGTGGGGTTACAGTTATGGCAATAATATTTCCGGTGAAATAAAATGCATGGAAAAGGCAGTCAAGGGTGGAGCTGACTGGTTGATTATCGACGCGGAAACAGAATATGAGAACCAGAATGGTGAGAAAAAAGCAGCTGCTTTATCCGGCGGGATCTCTTCATCAACAATAATGAAAAATGTGAAGCTTGGTTACAGCACGTTTGCCCTCCCGGTATATCATGCTCAATTTCCATATAAGCGATTTTCAGCTTTTTGTGATGTGGCATTGCCGCAGGTATATTGGGGCGATTTTAGGATGCCACCGGAAGATGCTTTAAAGGATTGCGTTCAGCAGTACAGTCAATTTGGACGCCCATTGGCTCCAGTCGGCCAGAGTTATGAAATTATAAGATCTGGGGAAATTGTACGTTTTATAAAAATCGCAGGTGAACTTGGAGTACCGGGAATTAGCTTCTGGAGTTGGCAGCATGCAAGTGATGTCATGTTAAATGAAATCAAAAGCTTACAGTGTGCTTCAGCCAGCCCCTGGGCCGGCGCTTCGTGGAATAAGGCAAAGCTAAAAGGCATTATGGACGGCACGGAGCCGCAAGGTAATGTCACTAGAGAGATGTTGGCCGTTGTATTGGATAGGCTCGGTCTGCTTCAGTAAAGCAAGAATCCACAACTAAGAATAGCAACCATTGAATATATAAATAGCATGTCATACTTTTTATTGGATAAGGACAGCAGATAGAAAATAAAATTGATGCAGGATATTGTAAAATATTTCTATAAAATGTATAATATCACTCCTATTTTATGAATTACCGTTTGGCTGTTAAGTGCATTACAGTGATACTGCTTTACAGTCACATAAAACAGTAGTTGAAAAATGTCAATGCTATATGGAATAATTATTATCGTGTATTTCAATCCGTATTACGATCAAAAATCAGGGTAAGCTAATAGCGTTTGGCCGGACATCTTTTAGCTGCTGCAGCGGCACGGCGCTTGACTTCAGTCTAAGATCGTAGTATATTAATGTGCGTGGAAGCTATGGATCCGTTTCGTTCCTCGATAGCTCAACGGTAGAGCAACCGGCTGTTAACCGGTAGGTTGTAGGTTCGAATCCTACTCGGGGAGCCATATGAAAATTATGACCGTGCTGTGCGCACGGTTTTTCTTTTTATTTGGCAAAGTTACCCTCTTTTTCACGTTTAGGGTACAGATAAGCGGTAAAAATAGATAAAAGGTATTCCAAATAGAGAAAATTTTTATTATAATAAGGTTAAGGTCAGTTAAGGTCAATGCAGTAGCTTATTTTGGGGGTGGTTGCAGGGTATGTCCAATATTTCCGACCTGATCGAGCAGTATCTCAAGAGCCTGATTTCAAATAGCCCTAAAGATTTTGTAGAGGTCCAGAGGAGCCAACTGGCCATGCGTTTCAGTTGTGTTCCCTCCCAGATTAATTATGTTTTAACCACCCGGTTTTCAGCCGGTCACGGTTACCTCGTAGAAAGCCGGCGGGGCGGCGGCGGGTATATCAGGATTGTGAAAATACCTCTGGATCAAAAAGTGGATTTAATCCTGGATATATGTGATTTAATCGGCGACGCCATTTCCCAGCATGAAGCTGAGGGACTGCTTGGTCGTCTTGTCGAAGAAGAACTGATCTCGCTGCGGGAGGCCAGGATCATGCAGGCGGCAGTTGGTCGCTACCCGCAGCTCCTGGAGGCGCAAACCCAGGAACAACTACGTGCGGCAGTACTTAAAGCGATGGTAACAGCGGTTCTAAGAGATTAGCGCCTGTATTGAAGGAGGTTTTGAACTATGTTGTGCGAGCGCTGCGGACAGCGGCCGGCAACGGTACACATCACCGAGATTATCAACGGGAATAAGAAAGAGACCCATGTCTGCCAGGCCTGCGCCGGAGAGGTCCAGCCCCAGGGTTTTGGCTTTGCTCCTCAACTGAACCTGAATAATTTTTTAGCCGGTTTTTTGCATGAACTTGGCGGGGCCGGCAGCAATCAGGTGATGGACACCGGCCAAAAGTGCGGTCAATGCGGCATGGCTGAAGGACAGTTTGTTCAGCAGGGCCTCTTGGGTTGCGGCAGTTGTTATTCCCATTTCGAGGATAGGCTCCTGCCGCTCTTACGAAGGATTCACGGCAATATCCGGCATACCGGCAAGGTGCCGGAACGTACCGGGGGACGCGCCAAAGTATTAAAAGCTATTGAAAGTCTCAAAGGGCAGTTGCGGGAGGTTATCAGCCGTGAAGAATTTGAACAGGCTGCCGATCTTCGCGACACCATCCGCCAGCTGGAAAAGAAACTCGAAGAAGGAGGTGAGGCTTGATGCCGATCAAGCAAACAGTAAACACCGCCCATAGCGCCTGGATGGACGCCGAGGGGCAGGGGTCAAACATCGTTATCAGCAGCCGGGTCAGAGTAGCCCGTAATCTTGCCGGCATACCTTTTCCTCATCTCCTCGACCAGACCCGGGCGGAAGAGGTTATTCACGCGGTCAGGCTAGCTATTGCCAACGACGAGGCCAAGCATCTGCTCGGCTCCCTCGAATTAAGCATGTTGGGCGAATTATCCCCGGTTGAAAGGCAAATACTAGTAGATAAGCATTTAATCAGCCCGGAATTCACGAACAATTATCAATCCAAAGCGATTGTCCTGCGTGATGATGAAGTGGTCAGCATCATGCTCAATGAAGAAGACCACCTGCGGCTCCAGTGCCTCTTGCCCGGCCTGCAGCTGAAAGAGGCCTGGGAAATTATAGACAAAGTCGACGACGGTTTGGAGAAAACGCTTGACTATGCTTTTTCAGAAAAATTGGGCTATCTGACCACCTGCCCTACCAATGTAGGTACCGGGATGAGAGCTTCAATTATGCTGCACCTGCCGGGTCTCACACTTACCAAACAGCTGGGTGTGGTGCTTAGCGCCATCAGCAAACTGGGACTTACCGTACGGGGACTTTATGGCGAGGGAACAGAGGCCCAGGGGAACCTGTTTCAGGTCTCCAACCAGATTACTTTGGGCCAGTCGGAAGAAGAAATCTGCAATAACCTCCTGGTCAGCACCCGGCACATCCTGTCCCAGGAGCAGACCGCCCGCATCGCCCTGTACCAGCAGCGCCGGGAGGCAGTCGAGGATCGCGTTTACCGCGCCTACGGGACATTGAGATATGCCAGGGTCCTTACCTCGGAAGAAGCCATGCGGCTGATTTCCGACCTGCGCCTGGGCGTTGACTTAAATATTATTACAGGGATCAATCCCAGCAAATTAAACGAGCTCATGATCAAAATTAGACCGGCTTTTTTATATAAGGTTAACGGGAGAGAGCTGCCGGCGCAGCAAAGATATGCTTTCAGGGCGGCGCTGGTGCGCAAGGAATTCGAAAATTTACCCCAGTGATGTGATTTAGGAGGTGCAATATGAAAGAGAGATTCACGGAGCGGGCAAACAAAGTATTGTTGTTGGCCAAGGAAGAAGCTATAAAAACTACTTGCCCCTATGTTGGGACGGAACACCTGCTGCTCGGACTGATCCTGGAGGGTGAGAGCCTCGCTGCCAAGGTCCTGGGAGCGGTAGGTCTCGATCCGGAACGGATACGGCTTGCGGCAAGCCAGATGGTCGATACTCCCCCGGAAGCGACCACGCCTGATCCTTTTCTGACGTCCAAGGCTAAAAAGGTGCTGGAGCTTTCTGTTGATGAGGCGCACCGGATGGGCCACAGCTATGTTGGACCGGAACACCTGCTGCTCGGGCTGATTCGGGAAGGAGAGGGCGTGGCCGCCCAAATTTTAGGTGCCTACGGAGTCGATTACCGTAAGGGCAGGGCTGCTCTGGTCCACCTCCAGGGCGGTCAGAGTCCTGTTGAGGGACCGGCTCAAGGTGACGGCAAAAGCAGCGCTACACCCACCCTGGACCAGTACAGCAGGGACCTGACCGTTATGGCCAGGGAAGATAAACTTGACCCGGTCGTAGGCCGGGAAAAGGAAATCGAGAGGGTCATTCAGGTTTTAAGCAGGCGCACCAAAAACAATCCGGTCCTGATCGGTGAGCCGGGGGTCGGCAAGACCGCCATTGCGGAGGGGCTGGCCCAGAGCATTAAGGCGGGCACTGTCCCGGAGACACTGGCCAACAAGAGAGTGGTTACCCTGGATATGGGCACACTGGTGGCAGGCACCAAGTACCGCGGAGAGTTTGAAGAACGGCTGAAAAAAATAATCGAGGAAATTCGCACACACGGCAATATTATCATGTTTATCGATGAGCTCCACACTCTGGTTGGGGCGGGCGCGGCAGAAGGGGCCATAGACGCCGCCAATATTTTAAAACCGGCTTTGGCCAGGGGAGAGCTGCAGTGCATCGGCGCTACCACTTTGGACGAGTACCGCAAGCATATAGAAAAAGATGCGGCTCTTGAGCGCCGCTTCCAGCCCATTACCGTGGCAGAGCCCTCGGTGGATGAGACCATCCAGATCTTAAGAGGCTTAAGGGACAAGTACGAGGCGCACCACCGGGTTAGATTTACGGATGCGGCTTTGGAGGCTGCCGCGAAGCTATCCAGCCGTTATATCACCGACCGCTTCCTCCCCGACAAGGCCATCGACCTTTTGGACGAAGCCGGCTCGCGGGTCAGGCTTAAGGCTTTTGTCGCTCCGCCTGAATTAAAGGAAATGGAAAAAAGGTTGGAGATTTTACAAAAGGAAAAAGAAGCCGCTGTTAACAGCCAGGAATTTGAGAAAGCCGCCGAATTCCGTGATCAGGAGCAAAAGCTTCGGGCCTCACTGAAAAGCCTCAGGGAATCCTGGAAGCAACAAAAGGTCGGGGTTGACCTCGTTGTGGACGAGGACGACATTGCCCATATCACCTCCAGTTGGACCGGTGTCCCGGTGAAAAAGCTCGGGGAGGCCGAGTCCGAGAGGTTGATGAAAATGGAAGAAGTCCTGCACCAGCGGGTGGTGGGTCAGGACGAGGCGATCCGCGCCATATCACGGGCGGTAAGGCGTGCCCGGGCCGGCTTGAAGGACCCCAAACGGCCGATTGGTTCCTTCATTTTCCTCGGGCCGACCGGTGTCGGCAAGACCGAGTTGGCCAAGGCCGTGGCCGAAGTGCTGTTTGGCAGCGAGGACGCCATGGTCAGGCTTGATATGTCCGAGTATATGGAAAAATTCTCTGTATCCCGCCTGGTAGGGGCGCCTCCCGGCTATGTGGGCTACGATGAGGCCGGCCAGCTTACCGAGGCAGTCAGGCGGCGCCCCTACACGGTGGTGTTGCTGGATGAAATTGAAAAGGCCCACCCCGATGTGTTTAACATCCTGCTGCAGGTAATGGAGGACGGCAGGCTCACCGACGCCAGGGGACGTACTATCGATTTTCGCAACACGGTGATTATCATGACCTCCAACGTGGGTGTGCATACCATTAAACGGGAAGCTACGCTGGGCTTTAAGACCGGTAAGGAAGCCGAAGACAAATACGAGGACATGAAAAGCAAAGTGAACGAGGAACTGCGGCGGACCTTCAGACCTGAATTCTTAAACAGGATTGATGAAATCATTGTGTTCCATGCTCTATCCAAGGAACATATCCGTGAGATCGTCAGCCTGATGCTGAAAGAAGTCGCAGCCAGAATGAAGGAAAATGATGTTGAAATCGAAGTCACCGAACCCGTCAAGGACTTGCTTGCCAAAGAAGGGTTCGATGAGAATTACGGGGCCAGGCCACTCAGGCGCGCCATCCTGCGCCTGGTTGAGGACCGGCTCTCCGAAGAACTGCTTAAGGGTACCTTCAAACGCGGAGATCGTGTGCTGCTTGATATGGAAGGAGAAACCGTGACTATCAAGAAGGTTGCCGCAAGCCATGTGTAGCAAGATAAATTCTCTTCCCGGCATGGACAGCTGCCCTGAAAATGCAGGTGCGAATTCATTCGCACAAGTGTTGCATTAGTCATAAAGTACGGCTAACAGGCCGTGTTCGATTGAAATCGCGCCTGCAACCCTTGGTATTCATCCTATGGGGTGGCATGCCAGTTGCGTGAGGAGATATCTGAAAATTCAAGGAGGAGAACAAGTGAAAAAACCCGCCCTGGGTATCCCAATCATTATTATAACCATCTTCCTGTTTATGACCGGCTACGTCAACTTTGTTATTAACGGAACAAAGCAGCCGGAAGCGCCGCCGGAGCCCCCCGTTATCAGCATGCAGACTCCTGCCGCGACAGCCCCGGTTCAAGAACCATCCCCAAACGACTCATCCGGCTTAGCGCAGTCCGCTATGCCTGCGGATAAAGAAATTAAGAGTTGGACAGGACGGTTTGCCGGGTACGTTGACAACAACTTGATGGTTATTTATGTCGGGGACGAGGCTAAGACTTTCCTTACCCCGCCGGGATTTACCGGGGCGGGCCTGACCAGGGGAGACAATGTTTCCTTTGACTTTTTCCATGACAAAAACGGACAGCCGGTGCTGTCTGCGATCACGAAGCTTGTACCGTCGGAGTAAGTCTATATGAACAGCGGAATGGTTCTCTTTTGCAAAATAGGCGTAAGGCGCAGCTTATACTGCATTTCTTGCTGGTCAGGCGTAGGGCGTAATTCTGTAGTGCATTTCTCTGTGGTCGGGCGTAAGGCGTAAGCTTATGGGGCATTCCTCTGTGGTCAGGGCGTAAGGCGTAAACTTATACTGCGTTTCTTATTGGCCGGGCTTTTGGCGCAAAAGAGGATATTTTGTATGAGGCGATTATGGCCCTTGGTTATAGCCAAAAATGTAGGTGCGATTTTAATCCCACAAAAACTGCGAAGCAGTTTAAGGCTTTTAATGCATTCCCTTGGGATTGTGTGCGAATGAATTCGCACCTACATCAATTTGTATTACGCCATATGCCTGACCAAAGAGGAATGCCCCTAAGCCTACGCCCTAAGCCTGACCCAAAAGGAATACAGAATAAGCTTACGCCTGACCCCAAAGGAATACAGGATTCGCTACGCCTGACCCCTAAGGATTACAGCATAAGCTTACGCCCCACACAAAAGAAATGCAGTATAGGCCTAAGCCTGACCCACAAGGAATGCGTATAAGCTATTGTAGGTTATTCTTGGGAATGTTATAATTTAGAAACAATTACTACATGGGGATTTCTGTCAATGCGTGTAAAATCTAAATTTCGCTGCCAGGAATGCGGGCAGCAGTCGACTCGCTGGCTGGGCCGCTGCCCGGGGTGTGGCGCCTGGAACAGTTTGGTGGAAGAGCCGGATCAGCCCAAGACTGTCAGCCCTGCGGCAATAAATGGATTGCTTGAACCATGTCCCGTAACCGAGGTGCCCGCTCAGGAAGAGGAACGCTTCCCCACCCGGATGGCCGAAATGGACAGGGTTTTGGGCGGAGGTCTGGTGCCGGGTTCCCTGATTTTAGTGGGGGGCGATCCAGGCATAGGCAAGTCCACCCTGATGCTGCAGGTTGCCCACCTGCTCAGCTGCAGAATGCCGGTACTGTACATATCAGGAGAAGAGTCGGCCCGCCAGGTGCGCCTCAGAGCCGAACGCCTGGGGGCGCTGTCGCCGGGGCTGCTCTTGGCCTGTGAAACGGATATTGATCAAGTTGAGAGACACCTCCGGCAAATCTCTCCTCCCGTGGCGGTGGTTGATTCCATTCAAACCATGTTCAAGTCCGACCTTGCTTCCGCTCCCGGCAGTGTCGGCCAGGTGCGCGAGTGCGCCGCCCAATTGATGAGGCTTGCTAAGACCACCGGAATATCGATATTTTTAGTCGGCCACGTTACCAAAGAAGGGATGCTGGCCGGCCCCAGGGTGCTGGAGCATATGGTGGACACGGTGCTTTATCTGGAAGGGGACCGGCACCAGTTTTTCCGTATCCTGCGTGGTGTTAAAAACCGGTTTGGCTCAACTAATGAAATCGGTATATTTGAAATGAGCGGCGCCGGCCTGGTCGAGGTAGCCAGCCCGTCCGCCATATTTCTTACCAAACGCCCCAAGGGGGACGTACCCGGGACCGCCGTGGCGGCCGCTCTTGAAGGGAGCAGGCCGCTCCTGGTGGAAATACAGGCGCTGGTCTGTCCGACGGGCTATGGTACTCCCCGCCGCATGACAGCCGGTGTGGACTACAACCGGGTGGCTCTGATAACCGCCGTGCTTGAAAAAAGGATGGGTTTCAACCTGGGTAACCAGGATATCTATGTCAATGCCGTAGGGGGCGTAAGGTTGGACGAACCTGCGGCAGATTTAGCCGTGGCCTGCGCGCTGGCCTCGAGTTTTAAGGATATTCCGGTGGATCCGGGCCTGGCATGTGCCGGGGAAACCGGCTTGACCGGCGAATTGCGCCCGGTTACGGGTGTAGAAAAAAGGATCAGAGAGTCGTTTAAAATGGGTTTTAGCCGCTTTCTGATGTCGAGCCGCAGCGCCGCCCTGTCCGGGGACGATTACGGCTTACTCAGAGCGGACACTCTGGCCGGGGCGTTGGAAATGGCTTTATTGGCGTGAGGTGAACCATGAAGGAAGAAAAAGCGGAAGACAGGCTATTACGGGTGCTTCGTTCGGTAGCTCCGGGCAGGCCTTTGCGGGAGGGACTGGAGAATGTCCTGCGGGCCAAAAATGGAGGGCTAATCGTCCTGGGCGAAAACCCGGAGGTTATGGAAATCACAGAGGGCGGCTTTGTGATTAACGCCGATTTCAGTCCTTCCAATCTCTATGAACTGGCTAAAATGGACGGCGCCATAATCCTCAGCAAGGACGCCAAAAAGATTCTGGCAGCCAACACCCAGATGATCCCCAGTCAAAACGTTCCATCCAGCGAAACGGGTATTCGCCACCGTACCGCAGAGCGGGTGGCCAGACAGACCGGAGCCCTGGTTATCGCCATCTCACAGCGCCGGGGAATCATTACTATCTATAAAGGTACCCTTAAATACGTCCTGAGGGACCTTGGGGTAATCTTGACCAAGGCCAATCAGGCTATCCAAACCCTTGAAAAATACCGCTCGGTATTGGATAAGTTCCTGGTGGGCTTAAGCGTTATGGAATTTCAAGAGACGGTCACCCTTTTTGACGTTGCCAAGGCCATCCAGCGGGTGGAAATGGTCTTAAGGGTGGTAAAGGAAATTGAAAGATATACCACCGAACTGGGAGTGGAAGGCCGGCTGATCACCATGCAAATGGAGGAACTGGTATCCAATGTCGAGGAAGAGGGCCTCTTGATCATCCAGGACTACGCGACCACCCTGGCCGACAAGACGCCTGCCGCCATCCTGGGCGTAATCGGCAGCTGGCCCGCCGAGGACTTCCTGGATCTCTCCTTGCTCGCCCGCGCCCTGGGTTACCCGGGCAGCGCCAGTATCCTGGACCAGCACGTCGTGCCGCGGGGCTATCGCATTTTGCAGAAGGTACCACGGCTGCCCTTGCCTGTGATTGATAACCTTGTTAAGACCTTTGGGGCATTGAATAAAATATTGTTAGCCACTATTGAGGAACTGGATGAGGTAGAGGGCATAGGGGAGGTCCGTGCCCGCTCCATCAAGGAAGGTTTAAGCCGCTATCGCGACCTGTTGCTGCAGGATAGACACAGTTAAAAAAGGAAGCAGGGGGACGGTTCGGAAGCAGGGGGACGGTTCTTCTGCTTCCTTTTGTTTTGGGAAGCAGAAGAACCGTCCCCCTGCTTCCCCTGGGAGAAAATGATAAAAATATTCCCAAAATGATGTTGACACTATGTTAAGGCTATGCTAAAATTATAGTTTATTTGACAAGGGATACCTTTTATGCTATACTTTAAACGTGGTAAACTTCTAAGGAGGGTACGGCCTTGTTCAAAATAGGAGATAAAGTGGTGTACCCGATGCACGGTGCTGGAGTCATCGAGGCCATCGAGGAGAAGGAAGTCCTCGGGGAAAAGCGTCAGTATTATATACTGCGGCTCCCTGTCGGCGATATGAAGGTGATGATTCCAATCAACAATGGTGAAGGTGTTGGACTCAGGGAGGTCATTGACTCGGAAGGCGTCAAAGAAGTTTTGCAGATCCTGCGCCAGCAGTCTTCGGCCATGTCTCCCAATTGGAACCGGCGGTACCGCGCCAATCTGGAAAAAATAAAAAGCGGCAATGTCTTTGAGGTTGCCGAGGTGGTGCGTAATTTAATTAAAAGGGACCGTGAAAAAGGCCTTTCCTCGGGTGAGCGAAAAATGCTGGAGAACGCCAGGCAGATTTTAATCAGCGAACTGGTTCTGGCTACAGAACTTGAAGAGGATAAAGCGCAATCGATGCTCGACGGTGCCTTCGCCTAATGGCGCCAGGTTAAACTGGCGCTTTATTTTTATATGTCGCTAAAACTCCATTATTTTTGCTTGATGTGCGATTCCTTAAACAAATATAATAGAGCTATATAAAATTGTTCAGAGTATCGTTAAATTTAGAAAGGGGGTGAAAAAAAGACAGTGAAAAAAGCAGTTTATTTTATTTTATTGGCTGCTTTTACCGGTTCCGGTGTGGCTTTTGGTTTTTTCCTGGTTAACAGTGGCCTGGTGGCCTTTTTAACCGACCTGCCTCAACATTTCAGGCTTGGGGTGGTGGGCTTATCCACCCTGATCGGCCTGCTTGCCGGAATTCTGCTGGCCCGGCCGCTCATGAGCGGAGCAGTGCGATTGACTGTAATTGCCGAGCAGTATCTGCAGAGGACCCCGACTCAGGATCTGGTCATGGGCTCGGTCGGCTTGATTATTGGACTTATAATTGCAAATTTGATAGGCAATCTCCTGTCCTTTTTAGGTCCTGTCGGTAAGCTGGTATGGATTCTGATTACACTATTTTTGTCTTACCTTGGCTTAAGCATCGGCATCAAAAAGCGTGAAGAACTACTGGCGCTGTTCGCCAGTTTCCCCAAGTTTGGCAAGGACCGGGCTTTGAAATCCGAGCTCAAAGCGGGGCATTTTAAGATTCTGGATACCAGTGTGATTATTGATGGACGGATCGCCGAACTGTGCGAAAGCGGCTTTATTGAGGGAGTTATGCTTATTCCCGCCTTTGTGCTGGAAGAGCTGCGCCATATAGCTGACTCTCCCGACCTTTTGAAAAGGAACCGGGGCAGGCGGGGCCTGGATATACTTAATAAGATGAGGAAAGATGTTGACATAAAAGTCCAAATATACGACAACAACCGGGGACTGGAAGATGTCGCGGAAGTGGATACCAAGCTGGTCAAGCTGGCTCAGAAACTGGGCGGCAAAATCATTACCAACGACTATAACCTGAACAAAGTTGCAGAACTGCACGGTGTTAAGGTTCTAAATATCAACGAGCTGGCCAACGCCGTGAAGCCGGTAGTTCTGCCGGGTGAGGAAATGGTGGTGCAGTTGGTCAAGGACGGAAAAGAGATGGGCCAGGGAGTTGCCTACCTGGATGATGGTACCATGATCGTGGTGGACAACGGCAAGCGTTATATGAACCAGACTATCCCGGTGCTGGTCACCAGTGTTCTCCAGACTGCCGCCGGGCGGATGATTTTTGCCAAGCCCAAGTATGAAAAACGCGGCGAAGGACAAGCTCATCTGGGTGAGGTGAACGCCATTGGTTAAGGTTGCCGCTGTGGTGCCTGCCGCCGGTTGCGGGAGCCGGATGGGGTCGGATGTGAAGAAGCAGTTTATTGCTCTGGCCGGGGCGCCTATACTGGGGTACGTATTAAGAATTCTTGAAGCCAGCAAGCTGGTGCAGGCCATAGTGGTAGCCGTAGGCGAAGGTGAAGAGGAATATTGCCGCCGGGCTGTGGTCGACAAGCTGGGGCTAAAGAAAATAACAGCCGTCGTACAAGGTGGTAAAGAGCGCCAGGATTCCGTTTACAGCGGCCTCCTGGCGCTTGCGCCTGATACGGATATTGTGGTCATACATGACGGGGTCCGCCCCCTGTTGAGCGATGAAAACCTGGAGATGGTCGTCGGGGCCGCCCTTGCGTTTGACGCCGCAACCTGCGCCGTGCCTGTAAAAGACACGGTTAAACTAGCCCGGGAGGACGGTTTTGTGGCCGAAACCCTGCCCAGAAACAGGCTGTGGTTGACCCAGACACCTCAGGCTTTCCGTTACGGGGTTATTCTGGACGCGCACCGCCGCGCTCATGAGGAAAACTTCAGGGCCACGGACGACGCGGCGCTGGTTGAAAGGCTGGGGATGGCGGTGAAATTGGTGGATGGCAGTTACCGGAATATCAAAATTACAACTCCCGAAGACCTCATCGTGGCTTCGGCCCTGCTCGAGGCCTCTCAGGCCGGGGGTGGTCAAAAATGAGGGTGGGGTTTGGCTATGACGTCCACAGGCTGGTGGAAGGAAGGCCGCTGGTCCTGGGGGGTGTCGAGATCCCATATGACAAGGGGCTTTTGGGGCACTCCGACGCGGATGTGCTGGCGCATGCCGTTATGGACGCCCTGCTGGGCGCCGCCGGGGCTGGTGATATCGGCCGGCATTTTCCCGATACCGATGAACGCTATAAAGGAATTAGCAGCCTGATCCTCTTGTCAAAAGTCGGTGAAGTGCTGAACGAAAAGGGTTTCACGGTGGGGAACATAGACGCGGTGGTTGTGGCCCAGAGACCGAAACTGGCTCCCTATATGGAAGAAATGAAGCTAAAGATGGCGGAAGCGCTGGGGATTAGCTCTTCCAAGGTCAACGTTAAGGCAACGACGACCGAGGGACTTGGCTTTACCGGTACCGGCGAGGGTATTGCCGCTTATGGCGCGGCGCTTCTAGAAGGCGGTCCGGGGACTTAGGGCAGTTGCCCGGCCGTTATCGCGGCGCCGTTCGTCATCAACCTCATCAGCCTCATCAGCCTCTTTCGAAAAGGCTTGACTTGCGGGCTTTCGCACTCACATTTTTTTATGAATTGCTATTGACCATTTGCCTGCCGGATAAAACAGGTGTTATAATAAGCTACGATAAAAAAGGGTCATTTAACCAGCCGTTAGATATGACTTCCGGCTGATTTGCGCCTTAAGGAGGAACCATTTTGTTGCCGGTACGAGTCCGTTTTGCGCCGAGTCCCACCGGTCCCTTTCATATCGGGGGGGCCAGATCGGCGTTGTTTAACTGGCTTTTTGCCCGCCATTACGGGGGCGCTTTAATAGTCCGGATAGAGGATACCGATCTGGAGCGTTCTACCAGGGAATCTGAGGAAAACATCCTCAATGCCCTGCGCTGGCTTGGCCTGGACTGGGATGAGGGGATCCAGGTTGGGGGCCCCAACGAGCCCTATCGCCAGACGGAAAGGCTGGACCTTTACCGCCGGTATGCAGACACCTTACTGGAAAGCGGCCAGGCTTACCGTTGCTATTGTACGGAGGAGGAACTGGCAGCCGAGCGGGAAGAGCTTTTGGAAAAAGGCGAGATGGTCCGCTATATGGGCCGCTGCCGCAACCTCACGCCGCAAGCGCGCGCCGCCCTGGAAGCGGCAGGCCGCAAGCCGGTGATACGCTTTAGGGTGCCGGAAAACCATGTCATCCAGGTCAACGACCTCGTCCGGGGCGAGGTTTCATTTGATTGCAGCGGCATTGGCGACTTCATTATTGTAAAATCCGACGGTATTCCCACCTACAATTTCGCTGTGGTCATAGATGATCACACCATGGGAATCAGCCACGTAATCAGGGCCGAGGAACACCTGTCGAACACACCGCGCCAGATTTTAATTTTCGAAGCGCTGGGCTGGCAGATCCCGGAGTTTGCCCATGTGTCGCTGATCCTGGGCCAGGACCGCAGCAAGATGAGCAAGCGCCACGGCGCCACCGCTATTGAGCAGTACCAGGCAAAAGGCTACCTGCCCGAGGCCCTGGTTAACTTTCTGGCGCTGCTGGGCTGGTCCCCCGGAGGAGAAGAAGAGGTTTTTTCCCTGGAACAGCTGGTGGAGCATTTTTCTCTGGAGCGAGTGTCCAAAAGTCCCGCCGTTTTTGACCTCGATAAGCTAAACTGGCTCAACGGCCACTATATCCGTACCGCCTCCCTGGAACGGATTACCGAACTGGCCATACCATATTTAGAAGAGGCAGGCTATATAAGTCAACCGCTTACTGCTAAGAGGTATGAGTGGGTTAAAATGGTGGTTGCCTTAGTACGGGATTATTTGAACTGTCTGGAGGAAATCACGGACCACGCCGCTATTTTCTTTAGCGACAAGGTCGACATAGAAGAATACGAAGCCAGGGAGATCATGGCCGGCAACCAGGTCCCGGCTGTTTTGCAAGCCCTCAAAGCCAAGGTTACTACAGGTCCCGCCCTCACCGAAGCAGGCGCCAGACTTCTGCTCAAGGAAGTCGGCAAAGAGCTGGGCGTCAAAGGCAAAGAAATTTTTATGCCGGTCCGGGTAGCGCTGACCGGAAAAACCCACGGACCCGATTTAAACCGGATCATGGCCATCCTCGGCCAAACCGGTGTCGCCAACCGCCTGGAACAGGCGAGGGCTTATACTGCAATTCTTAATGGTCAGGCGTAAGCTAATACTGCATTCCTAATGGTCAGGCGTAAGGCGTAGGCTTATACTGCAGTTCTTATGGGTCAGGCATAGGGCGTAAAGCTATTATTTTGCAATTCTTAATGGTCAGTTGTAAGGTGTAGGCTACATAGTGGGTATTTTACATAATATAATGTGAAGCTTATGTCTTTCAAGACCACAAAGGAATGCAGTATATATCTACGCCTTACGCCCTATGACTTACGACCTGCAAGGGGGTATTGGCATGTTCGACCGGCTGCGCAAGGATATCCGGGCTGTGATGGAGCGGGATCCCGCCGCCAAATCCGTATTGGAAGTGGTCCTGTGCTATCCCGGTCTTCACGCTGTTCTTATGCACAGGCTCGCGCACGGTTTTTTTCGCCGGGGCTGGTTTGTTATCGCCCGGCTCATTTCCCAGTTCGCCCGTTTTATAACCGGTATCGAAATTCACCCCGGCGCCAGGATCGGAGAAGGTTTTTTTATTGACCACGGCTCCGGCGTCGTTATCGGTGAGACTGCTGAAATCGGGGACAATGTTACCGTCTACCAGGGGGTTACCCTGGGGGGGACAGGCAAGGAAAAAGGCAAAAGGCATCCCACAATCGGCAACAACGTAATGATCAGCGCCGGCGCCAAGGTCCTTGGATCCTTTACGGTTGGTGACAACGTCAGGATTGGCGCCGGTTCTGTGGTTTTAAAGGCCGTGCCCTCCGACTGCACTGTGGTCGGAGTTCCCGGCAAGATCGTTGTTATGGACGGCCATAAAGTAGATCCCCGGCAGGCGCCCGGCGAGGTAAACCTGCGCCACGATCAGCTTCCCGACCCTGTTACAGACGTGCTTGTATGTATGCATAAAAGTATAGAAAGGTTGGAAAAGCGGGTCAGAGAACTGGAGGACCAGAATCTTCAACTGGCAGGCCTGCGCCGGGAGGAACTGACGGGCTGCCGAGAGAGGTGTTTCTTAAAAGATGGAGATTTATAACACCCTGACCAGGCGGAAGGAGACCTTCCAGCCGAGAGACCCGGGCCGGGTCGGCATCTATGTCTGCGGCCCGACGACCTATAACTATGTGCACCTCGGCAATGCCAGGCCGCTGGTCTTTTTTGACACGGTACGGCGGTATTTTGACTACAAAGGCTACGAGGTAGTTTACGTCCAGAACTTCACCGACGTCGACGACAAGATTATCAACCGCGCCAGGGAGCAGGGGGAGGACCCTCTCGCTTTCTCCCATATGTATATTAATGAATATTTTAAAGACGCCGACTCCCTTAACGTCCGCCGGGCTGATCAACACCCCAAGGTATCGGAGCATATTCCCGACATCATCGGGACTGTTGAAGCGCTGATCAAAAACGGCTTTGCTTATGAAGTGGACGGGGACGTCTATTTTGCAGTGCGCAAGTTTGAGCCTTACGGCAGGCTTTCCGGCCGTACCTTCGACGACATGCAGGCAGGCGCCCGGGTGGATGTGGATACCCGCAAGCAAGACCCCATGGATTTTGCCCTTTGGAAGGCCGCCAAGCCGGGCGAGCCGTCCTGGGACAGCCCCTGGGGACCGGGCAGGCCGGGCTGGCACATCGAGTGCTCGGTCATGTCGCAAAAATACCTCGGGACCAACTTTGACATCCATGGCGGAGGCAGTGACCTGATCTTTCCCCACCATGAAAATGAAATCGCTCAGGCTGAAGCGGCAACCGGAGAAC
This sequence comes from Pelotomaculum sp. FP, assembly GCF_004369245.1. Classification (NCBI taxonomy): domain Bacteria; kingdom Bacillati; phylum Bacillota; class Clostridia; order Eubacteriales; family Desulfotomaculaceae; genus Pelotomaculum; species Pelotomaculum sp. FP. The sequence continues at coordinate 16,629 of NZ_QFGB01000058.1, forward strand.
CTTTTGTCCGCTACTGGCTGCATAACGGCTTTATTACCGTAAACGACGAGAAAATGTCCAAGTCGCTGGGCAACTTCTTCCTGGTCAGGGACATCCTGTCCAAATTTTCGCCGGAAGTAGTCCGCTTTTTCCTCCTCTCCACTCATTACCGCAGCCCCCTCGACTTTGCCGATGAAAACCTGGTTTCTGCCGGGAAAGGGCTGGAAAGGATCAAGACCAGCATCCGGCTGTTGACCGAAGCCCTGGAGAGGAAGGGAGAAGTTTCCACCGCCCGCTCTGTTTCCGGCTGGGCGGCAGACTTAACAGCCTCCCTTGAAAACTTAAAAGCCGCCTTTGATTCCGCCATGGACGATGACTTCAACACTGCTCTGGCCATGGGAGTCATCTTTGACCTGGCCAGAGAGGTCAACAGCGCCGTCCAGAAGGCGGGAAACGAGGTCTCCGGCCCGGACCGGGAGGCTCTCCGGCGCGCTTATGACCTGTTTCAGAATTTCAACGGGGTCATGGGGCTTTTTAAGGTTGAACCGCAAAGCGGCAGAATCCTTTTAGATAGTGACGCAGGTGATGGTTCCAGCCTGGCGGAAGGGTTAATCAACCTGATTATTGAGATCCGGCAAGAAGCCCGCAAGAAGAAAGACTGGGCAGTCGCCGACCGGATCAGGGACGGTTTGAAAGAACTTGGCGTGGTCCTTGAGGATACTCCTCAGGGCGTTCGCTGGAAGAAGCAGTGATGGGGGTTGAAAAATATTCAACCAGGTGAACTGCCGGCGCTGGCGCTGGCTTACATCGGGGACGCCGTCTATGAACTGGCCGTACGTTCCCACCTCGTCAACAGCGGTATTTCAAGAGTCAACCGCCTGCACGATGAGGCCGTAAAATTTGTGCAGGCGAAAGCCCAGGCCAGGCTGCTCAGAGAGCTGGAAGGGATCCTCACACAGGAAGAAACAGCTGTAATTCGCCGCGGCCGCAACGCCAAGTCTCCCCATACCCCCCGCAGCGCCGGTGTGATCGATTACCGGCAAAGCACAGCTTTCGAATGCCTGATCGGCTATCTCTACCTCAAAGGCGACAAGGACCGCCTGGACGAAATCCTGTCCCTGGCGCTGGAAATAGGACGTGGGACGTGAGATGACCCGTGGCTAACCCAGTAAATGTAGGTGCGAATTCATTCGCACACGACCCCATAGGAATACCGTATAAGCCTACGCCTTACGCCTGACCAATAAGGAATACAGTATTAGCCTACGCCCGACCAAAAAGAAATGCAGGTGTTACGAATGGGTGTTAAAAAACTAAGCGTCAGCCTTTTAAAACATACCCCCGGCCCCGAAGAAGCTATCGCTATGGGGGCCAAGCTGTGTTACTCACCGGCGGGACTCGAGGAGCTGAAGCGAGGGGTTAAAGAAAGAGATCAGGGTACCTTTTTAGCGCGGCTGATCGACTCCGGACACCTATCCCCCATAGAGCACGCCAGCTTTACCTTCGGTATCGAGGGAGTCTCACGCAGCCTGCTGGCCCAGATTACCCGTCACCGCATCGCCAGTTTCAGCGTCAAGTCGCAGCGCTATGTCTCTGAGGTAAGCGCTCAAAATGAGGACGGAGTATTCGGCTATATCGTGCCGCCGCGCATAGAAGCGCTCGGTCCCGGGGCTGTTGAAGTGTTTAAGAAACAGATGAAACAGGTGCAGGAGTGGTACGATTACTGGGTGGAAAAGCTCGGGAACCACGGTGAGCCAACCTATGAGGACGCCCGCTTCGTTTTGCCCAACGCAGCCGAGACGAAGCTGCTGGTAACCATGAATGCCCGCGAACTGCTGCACTTTTTTTCGCTGCGCTGCTGCAACAGGGCCCAGTGGGAAATAAGAGCCCTGGCCGTTGAGATGCTGCGCCTGGTCAAAAAAGCTGCGCCGGTTATTTTCCGCGATGCCGGGCCAGGCTGTGTCAACGGACCCTGCCCGGAAGGCAAAATGAGCTGTGGTAAAATTACCGAGGTAAGGGAACAATTTAAAAATGTTTAGTATTACATAGACATCCAAATTACTGAAAGCAAGCCCACTACCGATTGGTAGACAGAGAACTGTCTTTATTACACTTATTACAAAAATTCTTCTCGAAAAGGCTTGACTTGCGGGCATGGGGTTATCCGGAGTGAACGTAGCACCTGGGTGCGTTCCTTAGCGCGTGCGTTGCTTGCAGCAAAGCTTAAATAGCGCGTAGCTGCCGGATGGCTGTCTGCAGATGCGGTCGGTATGACGTTCTTATTGAACAAGTGGAGAATTGCGAAGAGAACGGAGGATAACCCCATGACCACTACCCCAGAGGCTTTTCGAGAACTAGTCTCTGGACCAGGGCTGGTCGAGGCTGTGCGATGTAGGCGATTTTAATCGCACACGGCGCGTCAGCGCCGAACTTATGTGACTAATGTAACATTTGTGCGAATGAATTCGCACCTACATTTTCTGGGGTACTACAAGTGTTTTTCATAAGGCAAGCCATATTGTAATTTTAAGTAGTTTTCAAAAGGAGAGACTTCGCCTGGAAGACGTCATTGCAGGACGCAACCCGGTCCGGGAAGCGCTGCGGTCCGGCCGCCCCATCAATAAAATATTAATCGCCGAAGGGCCTTTGTCCGGGCCCTTGATGGAAATCTACGGCGCGGCCAGGGAGAAACACATCCCCGTGCAGAAGGTGGACAGGCAGCGGCTGGGCAAATTCGCCCCCGATGGCGCCCACCAGGGTGTGATAGCCCTGGCAGCCGCCAAAGAGTATGTGGAAGTGGAAGACATCCTGGCTGGAGCCGGTCCCGGTGTACCGCCGTTTCTGATCCTGCTGGATGAGATCAACGACCCGCATAACCTTGGCGCCATCCTCCGTACCGCTGACGCCGCCGGCGCGCACGGAGTTGTCATTCCGCGCCGCCGCTCCGCCCCACTGACGCCAACTGTAGCCAAGGCATCGGCCGGGGCCATTGAATATGTGCCGGTGGCCAGGGTCGCCAATATGCCTCAGACTATCGAAACATTGAAAAAGCAAGGCCTCTGGATGGTAGGCGCCGATCCGGAGGGACAGGAACTTTATTGGGATGCCCGCCTGGAGGGACCGCTTGGCCTGGTCATAGGCGGTGAGGGCAAGGGCTTGGGCCGTCTGGTCAAAGAGCGGTGTGACCTCCTGGTGCGCCTGCCCATGTCCGGTCGTGTAAACTCATTAAATGCTTCAGTTGCAGCCGCCCTGCTGGCCTATGAAGTAGTGCGCCAGAGGAGAATCGCTTTAAATGAAGGGTCATCTCATCGTTGACGGTTATAATATTATTTATGCCTGGCCCGAATTTAATAAGAACAGGGAAACCGGGTTGGATTACGCCAGGTCAAAGCTGGTGTCCATACTTGCCGACCACGCGGCTCTAACCGGGTTGAAAGTGGTGGTCGTCTTTGACGCCCACCAAATTAAAGGCGGCGCTGAAAGAACGGAAGTTGTAGACGGGGTGGAGGTAATTTACACCCAGCAGGGGGAAACAGCCGACTCACTGATCGAGCGCATGGCCGGCTCCTTTCCAGAGGACGGGGGGACGGTATATGTAGCCACCTCGGACTGGGCCGAACAGGTGATCATTTTTGGCAGGGGAGCGTTTCGCCTGACTCCAGGTGAACTGCGCGAGCAAGTGCGGCGGACCAAAGAGGAAAGCAAGGTCCACTACCAGCAAAGCAAGCCGGTGGACGGTTACCTGGAAAACCGTTTGCTGGAAAAGGTGCGCTCCAAATTTGAACAATGGAGGCGGGGAAAGGGCTAGCCCGTCCAATTTTACCTTGACGAGCTTCCACCGCTTCGTTATAATAAGTTAGGAACCTGACCGAAACTATAATCAACATATGCCTAGCCCCGTGAAAAGAAAAAGTGCATTCCGGGCTGAAGGCCTGGGCATTGTCAATTAGCGAGGGTGGGGTTTTTTATTTTTTTTCTCGTTGGTTGATGGGAAAAAGAGGGGGAGAATAGTGATTTTTCAAGCCCAGACGGAAGTTTACAACGGATTTCAGCTGCTGGTTGACGAAGAAGTTGTGGAATTTGCCCGGGAGGGTGACGAAATAGCCCTGGAATACCTGATTAATAAGTACAAAAATTTTGTCCGCGCCAAAGCCCGATCATATTTTCTGATCGGGGCCGATCGCGAAGACATCATCCAAGAAGGTATGATCGGGTTATATAAGGCAATCCGGGACTTCCGGATGGACAAGCTATCCTCATTCAGGGCTTTTGCCGAGCTCTGCATTACCAGGCAGATTATCACTGCCATCAAGACTGCCACCAGGCAAAAGCATATACCGCTGAACTCCTACGTCTCCCTTAACAAGCCCATATACGATGAGGATTCGGACCGCACCCTGCTAGATGTACTATCGGGTTCGAAAATCACGGATCCCGAGGAGTTAATAATCTCCAGGGAAGAGTTTGACGATATCGAAGAGAAGATGGGCGAGATCTTAAGTTCGCTGGAGTGGAAAGTCTTGATGTCCTACCTGGAAGGCAAGTCCTACCAGGAAATCGCCGAAGACTTAAAGCGCCACGTCAAGTCAATCGACAACGCGTTGCAGCGCGTGAAGCGGAAACTCGAACGCTACCTTGAAAAGCGCGAAGCATAACCAGTTAACTGACAGGTTGCCTTTAACCGGCGGTTAAAGGTTTTTCTATGCTGGCTAAGCCGATATGGCTGCTGTCCGGGACCCACTTGGAGACGGAGCCAATTTATTTCAGGTTGACAGCACCGCCATAATAGCTTATAATAGCTACTGTGTCAGCGCCGGCGTAGCTCAATTGGCAGAGCAGCTGACTTGTAATCAGCAGGTTGCGGGTTCGAGTCCCATCGCCGGCTCCAACTGAGAAGCGATACCCACATCTAAATATGGAGGGGTTCCCGAGTGGCTAAAGGGAGCAGACTGTAAATCTGCCGTCGACGACTTCGCTGGTTCGAATCCAGCCCCCTCCACCATCGCTTTTAAGCTGGGGCCCTGGCCGTTTGACAAAGGGCTCCTGATATGATATAATAAGCTTTGTCGATATCGCGGGGTAGAGCAGTTGGTAGCTCGTCGGGCTCATAACCCGAAGGTCAGGGGTTCAAATCCCCTCCCCGCAACCAAAGAAATCAATCCTCGCAAGCAATTGCGGGGTTTTTTAATTTCCCGGACATAGCCCTGTGTCAATTCTTGCCACTAATGTGTATTATGGGTAAAAAGGATTTGCTGAAAATGCAGCATCTTGTGGCAAAGGAAAGGCCGGCTATGTTAAGACAGCAGTTTTATTTTGAAAACAATTGGTATTACGTTACGGATCCTTGGGCGCTGGTGGATCTGCAGGTTCACGGTAAAGATATTACTTATTTTGTCCCCTACTGGTTTGGTGCAACCGAGCAGGGGACCCTGAGTGACCAGTCCGACCCCGATACCCTGGCGACGCTGCAGCAATTGGGCCTGCCTGTGGTGGCTTTAGTCTATAATTTGGCCGGAGCCATTCACAAGATTTTGACCATCCCCAGCCTGCGCCAGACTCTTATAACAAACATTTTAAATATGCTCCTTAGTAAAAGGTTTATTGGCGTGAATGTGGACTTTGAATTTGTGCCGCCGGAAGACAGACAGTATTTGACTATGTTTATGGCAGAGCTTTATGCGGCATTAAAACCGTATGGGCTTTTGGTTACCATATCCGTTCCTCCTGAACTTAAAGACGATCCGGCCCACCCATTTTCGGGGGCGTTCAGCTACTCCGACCTGGCCAGGTACAGCGACCAGCTGTATCTCCTGGCTTACGATGAACATGTCGCAATTCCCGGTCCCATCGCCTCTTACGGCTTTGTCCGTCAAGTGCTGACCTATGCCTTGTCCGTGATACCACGGGAAAAGATTCGTCTGGGAATGGCCGTGTACGGGCGTGATTGGTCCCCCGGGACAGAACTTCCCAGGGAACTGTCCTTCGAAGAAGCTATAACCACCGCCTCCCGCCATGGAGTTGCCATCCGCTATGATGAAGAGGCGCAGGAATCAACCTACACCTACACGGCAAATGGAGTAAACCATATTGTCTGGTTTGAAGATGTGAGGAGCTTTGCAGTAAAACTAAACCTGGCTTTTCAAGAAGGGATAATGGGTATAGCTGTGTGGAGGCTGGGTCTGGAGGATCCGCGAATTTGGGAATTGCTGAGGATGTGCTGAAAGCTGATTGTTACTAAGAAGGAGCTATCCCCACAGCAGACCGCTATATTACCGTCATTGAAACTAACACCAAGCTTCCCAAAGGATTGGGGCGCTTGGTGTTGAGCTTTTATTGCAATATTTCACATAATCGTTCCCAAAATACTGATTAACGCTACGACAAGGATAATTAAAATAAGCGCATTAATCAAACTAATCCCTCCAGCAGCCTTTTAAAACAGCCTACCAGCAATTTATTAAAAATCCATTAAAGAAAATTTAAATTTCTCTCAATTATTGTAAGCGATTACAGCGCTTTGTTCTATTATTGACATATGTTCAATATTATTTATATAATTATTCATGTGGAACTGCCCCGGCAAGTATTCTGTTGACCCGCACCCTTTCAGCGCTGTATGATGGGGGAAAATTGAGAATTATAATATAGAGTCTTTTAAGTAAAGAGGTGATCGCATGCCTAGACCTCCAAAATGCAGGAGAGTGGAGCAGTTTCCCATGGTTACCTGCTTTAAGCCTGCGGGAATACCGAGTACAGAACTTGATGAGGTTGTTATTTCTGTGGAAGAAATTGAGGCTATCCGGCTTAGAGATCTACTGGAGCTGGAGCATGAAGAATGCGCCGAAAAGATGTTGGTCTCGCGGCCTACCTTTCACCGCATCCTGGCCTCGGCCAGAAAAAAAATTGCATTTGCTCTGATTAATGGGTCAGCCTTGAAAGTAACCGGAGGCAGCTTTAAATTGGCCCAACACAAACTGGAGTGCCGCCGTTGCGGTCATCAATGGGTGGGAACAGTCTGCTGCAGGCGCACTGTTTGCCCGGCCTGCGCCCAAAAGGACTGGCAGATAACTGAGTAAAGCAAAAGTCAATTAACAAGGGAGTCAAAGAAGATGAAAATTGCGATGCCTTACCTGAATGGGATGGTAGATGACTATTTTGGCAGAAATGGTGAATTCGTCATTATTGAAGCGGATGACGGTATGATCACCGGCAAAAAAATTATCACCAGCGAAACCGCTCTGGGAGACCTGGTGGGTATGTTTCAGAACGAAGGGGTGGAGGTCGTTATCGCCAATGTGATCAGCCGCCCGTTGGTGGAAATGTTTTTTTACAACAGCATACGGGTTATCACCAGAGCCTCCGGTGAGGTAGAACAGGTTGCCAAGGATTTCCTCAGCGGCGAACTGCTAACTGGGGCCGCTTGTCGAAGTGGTGGAAACCACGCCCGCTAGGAGGCAGGGGGAAGCAGGGGGACGGTTCTTTTGCTTCCGAAAAAAGGAAGCAAAAGAACCGTCCCCCTGCTTCCTTTATTTATAAAATTTTACACAAAAACAAGGAGTTCCTGATTTTTTGCTGAATTTACCTGGATAAGGAAATATTTTGCCAAAATATCGGAGGACGCCTTGAGCAACCAAAGTTTGCACAGCTTTATCTTGGAGCAGTCATTTGACGGAATTGCTTTTGCCGACGAGCAGGGAGGATTTCTCGAATGGAACAGTAGTTTGGAACATATTACGGGGCTAAAGCGCAGCGAGGTAGTGGGACGCCCTTGTTGGGATGTTTATTTCCAATTATTGTCAAGTGAGGCTAAAACAACGGCCTTATACGAAAGGCTCAAAACAAACATCTTGCATATGCTGGAGACCGGGCTATCCCCGGCCATGGGCGAAGCAGCTATTCAGTGGCCCGACGGAATACGCAAAATTATCCAGATGACGGCTTTTTCCATCATGACCGCCAAAGGCTACATGTTGGGAATAATTGTACGAGACATTACCAGGCTCAAGCTGTTGGATAATGAACTACAACAAGGCCGGGCCTGGCTTGAGCAAATGGCGCTCGATCGTACAGCCGGGTATAAAAAGCTCAACCGGCAGCTTTCGTTGGAAATAGTAAAGCGCAGGCAGGTTGAGGAAGCCCTTTCGCGGCAGTTGGAGATAAGCCTGGCTATCACCGAACTCTCACGCAAGCTTCTATCGCCTGCCGCGATTGAGGATATTTCCATCCTGGTGCTGGATCATGCCAAGCGCCTTACCGGCAGCAAATACGGTTATGTCGGCTATATCGAGCCTGAGACGGGTTATCTCATTTGTTGTACCATGACCAGGGATATCTGGGATAACTGTAAGGTTAAAGACAAGGACATTGTCTACAAGCGCTTTGGTGATTTGGGCGGGTGGGTCATCCGGAACAAAAAATCACTGCTTACCAACACCCCTGCTCAAGACCCGCGTTCAGCAGGAACGCCTCCCGGCCATATCCCCATCGACCGTGTAATCGCCGCTCCGGCTATTTTTAACGAAATGCTGGTTGGACTCGTCACTCTGGCCAATTCACCCCGCGATTACAGGGAGCAGGATCTGGCGCTGATCGAGCGCCTGGCGGATCTCTACGCCATTGCCGTTCACCGCAAGCGCTCCGAAGATGCCCTCCGCATCTCGGAGGCCAACTACCGGGCAATATTCGACGGGGCCGATGACGCCATTCTGGTGCATGATCTGCACACCGGCGTCGTTACCGATGTCAACCAAAAAGCCTGTCAACTGTTCGGCTGCAAGCCGCTGGAGAGCAGCCCGGATCTGGACGGCCGGCTCATCAACCTGCCGCAGTACGCCCGGGATAGTGCGGCAAGGTGGATGGCGGAGGCCGCCAAAGGGGAACCGCTGCTTTTTGAGAGTGTGCTGAAGGATAGTGACGGGGCGTCCTTGTCAATTGAAGTAAGCTTAAAACGGGCCGTCATCGGGGGAAAGGAAAGCGCGGTGGCTATCGTCAGGGACATTACCAGGCGAAGGCAGGTGGAAAGGGAAATGGTCCGCCTGGACCGGCTCCACCTTGTCGGCGAAATGGCCGCCAGCTTCGGCCACGAAATCAGAAACCCGATGACGTCGGTGCGCGGTCTTTTACAGGTTTTGAGGGGTAAACCCGAGTGTCTCAAATATAAAGAGTACCTTGATTTGATGATTGAGGAACTGGACCGGGCCAATTCAATTATTCAGGAATTTCTCTCTCTGGCCAAGGACAGGGCGGTACTCTTTAAGGTCCAGAGCCTGAACGCAATTATAGAAGCCGTTTTCCCGTTAATTCTTGCAAGCGCGCTGATCCAGGACAAGTACGCCGAAGTTGATCTTGGAGATATTCCGGATATGCCCTTCGATGAAAAAGAAATACGCCAGGTTATTTTAAACCTGGTGCGCAACGGGCTGGAGGCAATGCCCCCCGGGGGCTGCCTGACTATAAGGACTTTTACCGAGGGCAATGAGGTGGTCCTGTCGGTCCAGGATCAGGGCACGGGAATAGGACCTGACATCATTGAGAAAATCGGCAACCCGTTTTTCACTACCAAGGAGCAGGGCACCGGGCTGGGGTTGGCGGTTTGTTACAGTATTGCCGCGCGCCACGGGGCGACAATAAAGATTGAGACCGGCTCCGAAGGCTCCACCTTTTTCTTCAGGTTCCCTCGTCCGGACAACGCGGGGCAGTAACTGCCCTGAAAACATTTCGGCCGCTGCAATGCCGCTCAAATGTAGGTGCGAATTCATTCGCAATGCTCTTAAGATATGCAGTGTGAAAAGGCCTCACCCACATAGCTGAGTTTTAATTCTCTAAAGATACCGTGTCTTACCAACTCCTTGATAATGTCGCGGGTTAGCTGCATTATTGTTAAGTTTTCTTCTTCTACGGGCGACTCGTCAGATGTGAAACTGCTGCCAAACTCGAGGCAAAATAACCAGAGAAACCTTGCTTGACAAATGTCGCGATGATATGCTACTCTATATTCTGCGGGGCCGGTAAGTTACCGTGTTCAAGGCCCCTTTTATAATGCCGCTATAGCTCAGTAGGTAGAGCGCATCCTTGGTAAGGATGAGGTCACCGGTTCAATCCCGGTTAGCGGCTCCAAATTCAGAGGTCAGACGTCAGAAATCAGACATCCGGCCTCCGACGACTGGCAACCGAATATGGCGGCGTAGCTCAGCTGGTTAGAGCACACGGTTCATACCCGTGGTGTCCGGGGTTCAAGTCCCTGCGCCGCTACCATGCAGATAACAGGCGGGTGATGATAATAATCACCTGTCTTTATTTTTCTGTGCGGGGAGGATTTTTGCCCATAACGCAGAATTAATTATCGTTTTCCACAGTATGGTATAAGTTTAAACAGGTGTGGGAATAATTTAAAATCATGTAAATTACTGGTTGTGAATGTGTAAGGAGGTTTAAAAGACCAATGGCAAAGCAAAAGTACGAACGCACCAAACCCCACGTTAATATCGGAACCATCGGCCACGTAGACCACGGCAAGACCACACTTACCGCCGCCATTACCATGGTGCTGTCTACCGTAGGCGGCGCGTCAGTCAAAAAGTACGATGAAATCGACAACGCTCCTGAAGAGCGCGCCCGTGGCATCACGATCAACACCGCCCACGTTGAATACGAAACAGAAAAACGGCACTATGCCCACGTTGACTGCCCGGGCCACGCCGACTACATCAAGAACATGATCACCGGCGCCGCCCAGATGGACGGATCGATCCTGGTCGTATCCGCCGCTGACG
>NZ_QFGB01000059.1:0-26997 GCF_004369245.1 Pelotomaculum sp. FP
TACGCTGTACAGTTTTGAGAGAACATCTCAACTAAAACGATAAATATTTCTGGTGACAATGTCGGAGGGGGTACACCCGTTCCCATCCCGAACACGGCAGTTAAGCCCTCCTGAGCCAATGGTACTTAGGACGTCGGTCCCTGGGAGAGTAGGTCGTCGCCAGATTAATTTTAAGCCTCATGGTCAAACAACCATGAGGTTAATTATTTTCTGACGTCCGACATCTGGCGACTGAATTATAACACTGCAGCCCGGTGAACCTTGTCTGAGCCATGGGCGCGGCTGTTCATTACGTGTCCCTGCCATATGTAACAACTAATATTTTATGTTGCATGATATCAAAGATATTAATGTGATTCACTTTATTTTAACCCAGTTGGTAATAAATTATTCTATAATTCATGACGAGTAATAACATGTTTGCACGGAAATTGATGATATGGTAAGATAATATAAGAAATATGCTGCTGTTCTTTACCTAATAATGAACTTAAGCGCTTGGCGCTTTTTTAGTTTTAAACATACGTTCAAAGGAGAGATAATTATGTCCGGTCACTCCAAGTGGGCAACCATTAAACGCAAAAAGGCCAAAGTAGATGCGCAGCGTGGCAAACTATTTACCCGTTTGGCCAGGGAAATAATTGTAGCGGCTCGCAACGGCGGTGCGGATCCGGATGGAAACATGCGGCTCAAAACTGCCATCCAAAAAGCAAAGGAAGCTAATATACCCAATGATAATATAACCAGGGCCATACAGAAGGGCGCCGGCGAACCGGGTGGCGCGGCTTATGAGGAGTTCAATTACGAAGGGTACGGCCCGGGCGGTGTAGCGGTAATGCTTGAAATTATGACTGATAACCGTAACCGTACAGCGGGCGAAATACGTTATATATTCTCAAAAAATGGCGGGAGCCTGGGAGAATCCGGATGTGTCTCCTGGATCTTTGATCAAAAGGGGTTGTTTGTAATTGAAAAAGCAGACAATACAATCAGTGAAGATGATCTAATGCTTCTGGCCCTTGAAGCAGGAGCGGAGGATTTTAAGGTTGAGGATGACTCTTATGAAATAACCTCCGAGCCAGGTGATTTTTCCAGGATAAAAGAAATACTGGAAAGTAAAGGTGTCAATATGGCTATGGCTGAGGTTACTATGGTGCCGCAGAATACTATTAAGCTTGAGGGCAAGGACGCTGAGCTGATGGTCCGCCTCATGGAAACCCTGGAAGAGCATGATGATGTGCAAAACGTCTATGCCAACTTTGAACTTGACGATTAGACGGTTGGACTTATTAGTTATATGGTCTCAAGATCAAGCCCCAGCTCAAACGAGTTTGGGGCTTTTTCTTTTTGAATGGCTTGTTATAGAATACCTAAATATGGTAATAATATGATCATCATGTTAATATTAAAAAGGATATGGTAAGCAGATGATTTTGAGCAATAATAAAATATTGGCGGCAGTATTTCTAATACCGGCTGCAATACTTATAACAGCGGCAGGTATATATTGCGGCAGCCGTTTGGCCGGCCAGCCTGGGGCGCATTATTTTGCTGTATTCCAAAACCAGGTTGATTTCTTAAAGCCCAGAGTTACTTCCGATACAATCCTGACCAGGGAAAGACTTTTTGCATGTGAGGACGTTGAAGTCAATGAACAAGAGCCGGCTCCTGAAGAATTAAGGGGACTCAGCCGGAAGGAGCTGGTCGAAAAATTTTCCCCCGAAGGGTGGGAGGTAACCTTTAATGACCCGAAATCCTTGATTTTAACGGGACGTTCTGATCAGTTGTGTTCCAAACACAAAAGTTACCGTCACCTGGGCCTTTTTCAGGGCTGGTTGGCAATATACGAAGGGCCTCTCGGCTATAACGAAAAGATTATCAGGGTCGAGTCAATTACTGCTGCAGATCTCCCCGGTGAACTTCAGGTAAAACTGCAGCAGGCTATGGATTTTCAAAAACAGGCTGGCGCCGCCGCAGATAAGCTGCGGGGTGAGTTGGAGTTTGAAACTGAAGAAGCCCTCAATGCGGCCCTTGAAAATATCGATGAACACGGTTAAGATCTGCATAAGATAGTACCCATACGTAGGACCTGTCAGCCTAAAAAATTTTGTTTACCTGTTTTTATATAATAGCAGGCTAACTAGTTACTGAGCAGACAGCGATAGAACCCAGCAATGAAAATGCTGAGCATAGAGAGTATCCCCCCTCAAATATGAGTGCGAGATGTATCAAAGATTTTCACAGGAATCGTAAATAAGCTATATAAATTGTTGACACGAACATCAGTTCCGAAATAATATGGTAACATAAGATGACAAGGTCAACAAGATATTGGCTGAAAAAATTTAGATATAGGGAAACACGTTAATTATATGCTAATACTTGGAATTGATCCCGGTACTGCTATTACCGGTTTCGGTGTGGTGGATTACCGGGGCAACAGTTTTTCAATGGTGGAATGCGGTTGCATCCGTACCCAAGCAGGGCTTCCTCTTGCTGAAAGGTTGCAAAAACTTTACCGGGGACTTTTGGATACTATCAAGCAGTACAACCCTGCCCATGTTGCCGTGGAAGAACTTTTTTTCAACAACAATGTTCGTACTGCCCTGGCGGTAGGTCACGCCAGGGGTGTTATTTTGCTCGCGGCTGCGGAAGCAGGGGTTCCTGTGTTTGAATATACTCCCCTGCAGGTTAAACAGGCCGTGGCCGGTTTTGGGCGCGCCGCCAAAGCGCAGGTGCAGTATATGGTCAAAACAATACTGTGTTTACCATCCGTTCCGGGTCCTGATGATGTTGCGGACGCGCTGGCGGTTGCGATATGTCATGCCCACCTATATGAATGGGAGAGGAAGTTTAAATGATAGCTTTTCTTAATGGCAGGCTGGCTGATATTCAAGCAGGCGCGGTAGTAATTGATGTGGGTGGGATAGGGTATCATGTCCAGGTGCCCTTATCTCTTATACACAATCTGCCGGAGCCCGGCGGCCAGATCATGCTGCACACGCACCTCGCGGTTCGGGAGGATGATATCAGCTTGTACGGCTTTAGGGAGCGTGGGGAACTCGAGTATTTTTTAAAGCTATTAAACGTATCCGGAGTCGGTCCCAAAGGAGCGCTGGCTGTACTTACCTTGTTTGAGCCGGGAGAACTTGGCCAGGCCATCGTCAATGAAGACCTGCCCGCCTTAACCAGAGTGCCGGGAATTGGGAAGAAGACGGCCGGACGGATTATCCTTGAATTAAAAGACAAAATACCACTGACTGCGATTCAAGACGCGCCCGGCCGTAAACAGGTCGGATTGAAAGCTGACGCGGTAGCAGCGCTGGAGGCGCTGGGCTACTCTGCTGCGGAGGCCCATAAAGGAGTGAAGGAAGCCCTGGCCGGATTTAATGAGGAACCTCCGGTAGCGGAACTGATCAAGAAAGCCTTGCGAATGCTGGTTAAATCTTAAGACGGTTAAGGAGTACCTACATGGGAGATAGAATTATTTCGGCTGCATCCAAACCGGAGGATTTTGAGACGGAAAACAGTCTTCGGCCCAGCAGGCTGGAAGACTACATCGGGCAGGAGAAGGTCAAAGAAACAATATCCATCTTTATTCAAGCCGCCGTCGGCCGGGGTGAGGCGCTGGACCACGTGCTGTTGTTCGGTCCGCCGGGTCTGGGTAAAACAACCCTGGCCAATATTATCGCCAACGAGATGGGTGTGAATATTCGCACCACCTCCGGTCCTGCCATAGAACGACCCGGTGACCTGGCCGCCATACTTACCAACCTGACTGCTGGAGATGTTCTGTTTATCGATGAGGTCCACCGCCTGAGCAGGGCTGTTGAGGAAGTCCTTTACCCGGCTATGGAGGACTTCGCGCTTGACATAGTTATTGGAAAAGGACCTGGCGCGAGGTCGCTAAGACTGGAACTGCCCAGGTTCACCCTGGTCGGAGCGACAACCAGAGCCGGACTGCTGACCTCCCCTTTGAGAGATCGCTTTGGTGTAATGAGCAGGCTTGATTTTTACCAGCCGGAGGAACTGGTTTTAATTGTAAAAAGATCTGCCCAAATTCTGGGGGTTGAGATCACCCGGGAAGGGGCTTTGGAAATCGCCGGACGCTCCCGCGGCACGCCCAGGGTGGCCAACCGTTTATTGAAAAGGGTGAGGGACTACGCCCAGGTGCGGGCGGATGGCCTTATCAACCTGGAAGTGGCCATGGCTGCCCTGAGCTTCCTGGAAGTCGACCCGCTTGGCCTGGACCATTCGGACCGGACTCTGCTTAAGACGATCATTCAGAAATTCGGCGGCGGACCGGTGGGATTGGACACCTTGGCCGCAGCTACCAGTGAGGAATCAGAAACGGTGGAAGATGTCTATGAGCCCTACCTGATCCAGCTTGGCATGCTGATCCGTACCCCTCGCGGACGGGTTGTCACTCCAAGGGCCTTCCAGCACCTTGGCCTGAAAGATCAAAGAGAAGGGGGTCTCTTTTAATGAAAATGCTGCTGCATACCTGCTGCGGCCCTTGCTCAATATACCCTGTGGAATATTTGAAAGAACAGGGCATGCAAATACAAGGTTATTTCTATAACCCTAATATCCATCCCTATACAGAATACGTTAAGCGCATGGACACGCTGCAAAAATTTGCAGCGAGTGTGGATATCCCCATCATTTGGGATGATGATTACAGGTTGGAGGAGTTCATCCGTAAGGTAGTCCACCGGGAAACCGACCGTTGCCGGGAGTGCTATGCCATGCGCCTCGAGGAGACGGCGAGGGCGGCCAAAGAAGGCGGTTTCGACAGTTTCACAACCACTCTCCTGGTCAGTCCCTATCAGAAGCACGAACTTATCCGTGAAATAGGGCTTGAATATGGTCAGAAATATGGCGTTCCCTTTTATTATGCTGATTACAGGCCCGGTTACCGGAAAGCGACGGCGCGTTCGCGGGAACTCGGTATGTATCGCCAGCAATACTGTGGCTGTATTTACAGTGAAAAAGATCGCTACTTCCGGCAATCTAAAAAGGAGGGGGCAAAGACCTGAAGTGCTGGATAATATAGGGAAATTATTGTTGCTGTTTGGAGGCATTCTGGTTGTAAGCGGGGCGCTGATAATGCTGGGCGGCCGGTTGTTCGGTTTGGGCCGGCTGCCGGGAGATATATTTATTCAACGGGGTAATTTTACTTTGTATTTTCCAATTGTCACCAGCATTATCTTGACTATTTTGCTGACGATTATTCTAAACTTGTTTCGCCGGTAAGCAAGGACTACCGGTTTTTTTTGGAAGGATTTCAGCGGTACTTGTCGAATTGATACCCCCATATGTATAAAATTGGGGGTTAAGTTAAAAGTGAGCTCTAAGAACCTTTGTTATCTGTTGTTGTCAATTGTTGCTTCGTTTCTTATGATGGTTCCCTCAGCTGTAGCGGCGCAAACTACCACGCAGGGCTTGGTGCGGGTAGAGCTGGCTAATCAGGTTGATTCTCTCGGCTTTACCGTCACTGGCAATTACCAATTGGTTGATCAATCTACAGGTAAATTGATAATGAAACTTGAACCAGGCGAAAAATGGCTGGTTACACTGCAGAACGGACGTATCGCTCTGGCCGGACAGAGGGGCAAAAACGGTATTTATAAAGGGCCGGTAAGCGTGCAGGCGCAAACATTTCAAGCCTCCATACTGTCCGGCAATGGCGATTTAGTAGATAATAACTACGCCGGTGAGCTTTCTGTCATTAATAGTGACGGACGAGTGCTTCCCCTGGAGCAAGCTCAGGCGGGAATAACGTTTAAGGGTTCAAAAGGAATTGTGAACCTGAGTGAAGACGGCAGCTTAAACCTTTTAACCTTGACCAGCAATGCGGGTACGACCAGGTACCGGGGCGATCTTGAGTTCCGGGTCGATGGCGGTAAGCTAACTGCAATAAATGAATTAAACATTGAAGACTACCTGTGCGGGGTGGTGCCTTCCGAGGCAATTCCCTCCTGGCCGGCGGAAGCCCTTAAGGCACAAGCTGTAGCTGCCCGCAACTACGCCATGCAAAAGGTAGAAACATCACGGGGGGATAGGGCCAACCTTGGCTCCAATCAATACGACCAGGTCTACGGTGGTTATGACGCTGAAACTGAAGCCACAAACAAAGCAGTTAAAGATACCAGTGGTATCGTGATGATGAGCCAGGGCAGCCTGGTTACAGCCTTTTTCCATTGTTCCAGCGGAGGGTTTACTGAAAACAGTGAAGACGTCTGGCTAAACCCATTGCCCTACATCAAATCTAAGACAGATCCCTATGATAAAAACGACAAGTACTATAACTGGCAGGTCACTTATTCAAACGAACAGCTGGCAGCGTTAATGACGCAGGCTGGTTATCCTATTAAAGAAGTGACCGATATAGAGATCGAGGAAAGGACCTCATCTGACGCCAGAGTTAAAGATTTAACGGTTACCGGTGTGGGCGTTACAGGGAAGTCTGAGAAGATAGAGCTTTGCAACGCGGATAAAGTAAGGATAGCTTTAGGTTTGAAAAGCTCCCTGTTTGTCCTGGATAAAAACTATAACAAGGACAAAAGCCTGGCCAGTGTGAAGATAACAGGCAGGGGATATGGCCACGGGCTGGGTATGTCACAGTACGGGGCCTACGGTATGGCCAGTCAAGGTTATAATTACCAGGATATCTTGAAATACTATTATTCCGGAGTAACCCTCACCAGTCAATACGGCAGGTCATCCTCCCTGCGTTAGCTGGAATAAACAAGGCAGCAGACATGACGCGGCACAAAGGTCAATGTTAACTGGATCTCGAAAAGCCTTTGGGGTAGTGGGCTTGGGGTTATCCTCCGCTCTCTTCGCAATTCTCCATTTGTGAAACAAGAGCGTCATACCAACCGCATCTACAGACAGCCATCCGGTAGCTACGCGCTATTTAAGCTTTGACTTTAAGCTACGCACGCGCTAAGGAACGCACCCAGGTGCTCCGCTCGCTCCGGATAACCCCAAGCCCGCAAGTCAAGCCTTTTCGAGCAATATTCTTGATGTACCTTAAACTGCTTCGCAGTGCAAGTGCGATTAAAGTGCTTCACATCGTTTAATTTCATTCATTGCGATACACTCGAATTTATATCAGGTGAGAACTGTACAAGCGTAGATTAGGAGTTGAATAGTATCAGGTGGACCTTTCAGATTTTTATTATGACCTGCCGGAGGAATTAATTGCGCAGGACCCTTGTGGGTTAAGAGACAGATCGCGGTTGATGGTAGTCCCGTTGGATAGGGACGAGTTTGAACATAGATGGTTCAGGGATCTTCTAAAATATCTCAGGCCTGGTGACAACCTCGTGGTTAACGATACCAAAGTAATCCCGGCCCGCTTGCTGGGTGAAAAAAAAGTTACCGGAGCAAAGATGGAGGTCCTTCTGCTAAAAAAACTGGAGAAAGACCGGTGGGAGGCGTTGGTCAGGCCGGGCAAAAGAGCGCCTGTCGGAACCGAGATCACCTTTAACGGCGGACTCCTGGAAGGCCGCATTCTGGATGACACCGCTTACGGCGGCAGGATCGTGGAGTTTTATTACAACGGTTCTTTTGATGAGGTTCTCGATCGGGTGGGCTTAATGCCGGTTCCTCCATATATTAAAAAGCCCTTATCGGACCGGCATCGTTACCAGACTGTTTATGCCCGGGAGGCTGGGTCGGCGGCGGCCCCTACTGCCGGGCTTCACTTTTCACCGGAACTGCTCAATAGCATCAGGGCTATGGGAGTGACCATTACCCCGGTGCTTTTACATGTCGGCCTTGGTACTTTTCGCCCGGTGGAGGTGCAGGATATCAGTTTGCATCACATGCACGCCGAATATTATGAGATATCCGGGGAATCAGCGGCTGCCATTAATCTAACCAAACAGCAAGGTGGCAGGGTTATTGCCGTGGGAACCACTACGACAAGGTGTCTGGAGAGTGTGGCGCAGGAGTACGGGCAAATACGTCCGTGTTCAGGGTGGACTGAGATCTTTATTTACCCCGGCTACCGTTTTCAGGTTATTGACGGCCTGGTTACCAACTTTCACCTGCCCAAGTCAACCCTGCTCATGATGGTCTCCGCCCTCGCCGGCCGGGATAGAATACTGTCAGCCTATGAGGAGGCCGTACGGCAAAAGTACAGGTTTTTCAGCTTTGGAGACGCCATGTTAATCGTCTAGACTGTACAATTCGCATGAAAAGAGTTAAAATGGGAAATAGTTGACTTAAAAGAGGTATTTAATGGTATTGAATTACTCTGTAATCCAACAAGATAAATCATGCGGGGCACGCCTGGGTCTACTCCATACTACTCATGGAACGGTGGAGACCCCGATCTTTATGCCGGTAGGGACACAGGCGGCAGTCAAGACCATGACTCCGGAGGAAGTAAAAGAAGTGGGCGGCAGGTTAATCCTTGGCAACACTTACCACCTGTACCTGCGGCCCGGTCAAGAATTAATTCGGGAGGCCGGGGGGCTGCACCGTTTTATGAATTGGGACGGGCCTATCCTGACCGACAGTGGGGGGTTCCAGGTTTTCAGCCTGGGGCCGCTTAGAAAAATTTCAGAGGAAGGGGTCACTTTCAGGTCCCACATTGACGGTTCAGAGCACTTCTTCAGCCCTGAAAAGGCTGTTGAGGTCCAGGAGGCGCTAGGTTCTGATATAGCCATGGTCTTCGATGAGTGTGCTCCCTACCCGTGTACGCACGAATATGCGCTGGAAGCATTGAAACGCACAACCCGCTGGGCCAGGCGATGCGCAGACACTCACAGACGGGAGGACCAGGCCTTGTTCGGCATTGTGCAGGGAGGCGCCTTTGCGGATCTTCGCCGGCAAAGCGCTCTGGACCTGGTGGAGCTTGATTTTCCCGGCTACGCCATTGGTGGTTTAAGCGTTGGCGAGCCCAAGGCGGTAATGTATGAAATGCTTGACGTGACTGTGGGGTTCCTGCCGCCAGAAAAACCCCGCTACCTGATGGGGGTCGGCTCTCCCGATTGTCTGGTGGAAGGGGTCGTCAGGGGGATTGACATGTTTGACTGTGTGCTGCCTACCAGGATAGCCCGCAACGGAACGGTGTTGACCCATCACGGTAAGCTGGTGGTGCGCAATGCTGAGTACGCGCGGGATTTCGACCCTATTGATCCGACCTGTGATTGCTACGCCTGCCGGAATTATTCCAGAGCATATATCAGGCATCTGATTAAAGCGGGTGAAGTATTGGGTATCCGCCTGACCACAATCCACAACCTGCGTTTTATACAAAGGCTTATGCAGGAAATCAGGGATGCTATTAGACAAGGGAATATTTTGGAATACAGGGATAAATTTTTAAAAAACTACCTGCAAGCTTAAAAGCTATTTAAAATCTATGAAAAAGAGGATTTTGAGATTTAAACACGAATACAAAAATCAAGAAAGGAGGGCTGATATTGGGTAGTAACTCCCAAATGATCTCCCTGCTGTATATAGTTGGGCTATTTGCCATCCTGTATTTTTTGATGATCCGGCCCCAACAGCAGCGGCAGAAAAAACACCAGGAGATGATGAAAAATCTCAAGCCGGATGACCGCGTTATTACTATCGGTGGTATATATGGCACAATCGTTAAAATGAAGGAAAACTCCTTAATCTTAAAGGTAGCCGATAATGTCCGGATAGAGGTCTTGCAATCCGCCATCTCCAAGGTAATCAGTATGGATGAAGGAGAAGGCAAGGAATAAGTATATGAGGGTAGACCTGTGTCTACTCTTTTTATCGAATGCGTACTTGCTCATAACAGGGGGTTATGCAGTACATGATCACCCTTGAGGACATAAAGAAAGACCCTGTGGTTGACGCGTTTATCCGTAAAGGAAACAAGTACCTCGGTGTGCTGGGTTTTACCGAGCACAGCTATCGCCATGTAAGCCTCGTCTCCAGTATTGCCAAAAACATACTGGAACGGTTGGGTTACCCGCAAAGGCAGGTTGAGTTGGCTGCCATCGCCGGGTATATGCATGATCTGGGAAATGTGGTCAGCCGCAACGAACATGGTATTTCCGGAGCGGTTATAGCTTATCCGATCTTGATGCAGACGGGAATGCATCCCGAAGAAATCGCCACGATTATTTCGGCGATTGCCAACCATGAAGAACAGTACGGGCATGCTGTCAACAGCGTGGCGGCAGCCCTGATCGTGGCGGACAAGTCCGACGTGCACCGTTCCAGAGTACGCAATACGGACTTTGCCACCTTTGATATTCACGACCGGGTCAACTATGCGGTTGAACATTCTTTTTTGTGGGTAGACGACAATAAGCATACCATTACGATGGAACTTACCATTGATACCGATATCTGTCCGGTAATGGAGTATTTTGAGATTTTCTTGAGCAGGATGATCATGTGCCGGAGGGCGGCAACCTTTCTGAAGTGCAAATTTGAGCTGGTAGTGAACGGAGCTAAACTGTTGTAGTATTTTTTACGAGGTATGAGGGGGAGTACAAGCAAATGAAGTGGGACAAGATCCTGAAATTAGCAGGGGTCATCCTGGTTGTGGCGGCAGTTGCCGTCCTGTCGGTTGTACCGCTGTTTCCTGGAGTTAAATGGCTTCCTTTTGCAAATTTAATCAAACAGGGCCTCGACCTCAAGGGTGGTGTCCACGTGGTGCTTGAGGCGCAGGATACGCCGGAAGCGCCGGTAACAGACGACCGGGTTAAACAGGCTATGGCCATCCTTGAAAACAGGGTTAACGCCTTTGGTGTGGCAGAGCCGATTATTCAACAACAGGGGTCCAGGCGGATTATCATTGAACTGGCCGGTGTACAGGACCCTGATGAAGCGGTCGGCAACCTGATTAAAACCGCTTACCTGGAGTTTAAAACGGAAGACGGAACAACCGTGCTCACGGGCCGCCAGTTGAAAAACGCCACGGATAGTAAAAATCCCCAGACTGGACAGTATGAAGTGAATTTGGAGTTTGAGCCGGACGGCGCCAAAGCATTTGCGGCCGTTACTGCGGCCAATGTAGGCAAGCGTTTAGCAATCGTACTGGACGGCAATGTGCTGCAGGCGCCGTCAATCGATGAGCCGATCCCCAACGGAAAGGCCCGGATTGCGCCGTACGAATCCCTGGAGGAGGCTCATAATATTGCGATCCTGCTGCGCTCCGGTTCGCTGCCGGTCAAGCTGGAAGTAATGGAAAAACGGACTGTGGGGCCGACCTTGGGCGCCGACTCTCTGGACAAATCAGTGAAGGCCGGTATAGCCGGGCTGATTGGGATTGTAGTATTTATGCTGCTTTACTACAGGATTCCCGGTCTGGTGGCCAACCTGGCTCTGATTATCTATGCTCTAATTGTACTTATGATTTTTGCGGCCTTGCATGTGACCATGACCCTGCCGGGCATAGCTGGTTTTCTGCTGACCTTGGGCATGGCGGTGGATGCCAACGTGATTATCTTTGAGCGGTTGCGAGAAGAACTCTGGTCCGGCAAGACACTGCGGTCTGCTATTGATGCCGGGTTCAAACGAGCCTTCGTGGCCATCCTGGACTCTAACGTGACCACTCTTATTGCCGGCGCTGTTCTTTACTATTTTGGGACAGGCCCAATCAAAGGGTTTGCCGTAACGCTTACAATTGGTATCCTGGCGAGCATGTTTACGGCCATCACCATGACCAGGTGGCTGTTGCACCTGGTGGCCGGCAGCAATCTGGTACGGAACCTCAAATTGTACGGGGCATAGGGGGCGATTGATTTGATGTTAAGGGAAAGAATGCCTTTCCATTTTATTAAACTGAGGAAAATATGGTACGCTATATCTATCCTGATTATCATACCCGGTCTAATCTCCTTGTTTACACAGGGTCTGAACTTGGGTATTGATTTCAGCGGCGGCAGCCTTTTAGATTTAAAATTCAACCAGGCAACTTCTGTTGAACAGGTCAGGAACGTCCTGCAAGGATTTCATCTCGCTGATGCCTCGATCCAGAGCAGTAATGAAACTGATTTTATAATCAGGACCAGGGAACTGTCGGAAGAGGAGAATGAAAGTATTGTTACGGCGCTTGACAGCGAATTGGGAGGCGTAACCCTGCAGCGTAGTGAACGTGTCGGCCCGGTCATTGGCCGCGAATTAATCGCAAAGGCTATATATGCCATGCTTGCCGCTTCAGTCTTGATGGTCATTTACATTTCCTGGCGTTTTGAATTTAAGCAGGGCGTTGCGGCGATTCTCGCGCTTTTGCATGATTCACTGGTGGTGCTGGGTGTTTTCTCAATATTTCAGATTGAGATCGACAGCGCTTTTATAGCTGCGATATTAACCATTATTGGTTATTCTATAAACGATACGATTATCATTTTTGACCGGATCAGGGAGAACCTGCTTAACAAGAAAAAGGGCGAGGCTCTGGAGGACGTCATTAACTCCAGCCTCTGGCAGACCATAGCCCGTTCCATCAATACGGTGTTGATGGTGGAAATAATCCTTGCTTCCCTTTTTTTACTGGGTGGAACGACCATCCGCGGTATGGTCCTGGCCCTGCTGGTTGGTATAACCGTCGGAGCCTACTCCTCAGTCTGTTTCGCCAGCCCGTTATGGTTTGACCTCAAAAAACAGGAGCGACGGACTAAACCTGGTACAGCGCGGGCATAAAGCAAAGAATTGTCATATGATAAAACGGATGGACTATCTTGAAAATCAATGTTCAATTGCACCTACATCACTTGGGTATATTTCATAATACGTGGCGCCGCGATAGCGGCATGTGGAGCTATCCAAAAAAAGTCCGGCATATAGAGCAATTCCCTTACCGACAATTACGCCAAATAAATAATAGTAATTTTAGAAATAGAGGCGTGTGGGCAACCACTCGCCTTTTAACGTTTTTTTTATGTTCTTTCAGGAAACATTAATTGAGGAGATGTTCCTTTTCCAGATAAGGGGATGTAGTTATGGTGGAAGAGAGCCGCCTTCTAAAAGTCCTTGAAGAGAGGATTGCCTGGCTGGTCACCAGTATGGAAAAGATGAAACTTGCAGAATACGTAAAGCTTCTTGATAATCCCTGGAGGCTTATGTATGTCAACTTTATAGCCGGCTTGGCCAGAGGGGTCGGTATCGCTGTGGGGTTTACCATTCTGGGCGCAGTCCTTTTATATTTCTTAAGGAAGCTGGTTGTGCTGAATCTACCGTGGATTGGCGGAATTATCGCGGAAATAGTACGGATGGTCCAGTTGAAAATATGAACGTGATAATCAAGGAGGTTTTAGTCGCCGTGGACAAGGCTATGCTGATGGGCTTCAAAAAGCGTTTATTGGAAGAAAGAGAAAACCTGCTGGGTCGGATCAATTTTATTGATGAACAAGGGCTGGGTGAAGCCTTGGAAGATTCTATCAGCGAACTTTCAACCTATGACAACCACCCTGCCGACATCGGTACGGAAGTCTTTGAAAGGAGCAAGGACTTTGCTCTACGGGAAAGCGCCATGATTAGCGTGGCTGCCGTTGACGATGCCCTTAACAGGATTCATGAAGGGACTTACGGCGTCTGTGACGTCTGCGGGAAGGAAATTGCGCTGGAGAGGTTGGAGGCGCTGCCTTCCACCACCATATGCCGGGACTGCAAAGAGGCTGAAGAGAAAATTCCTCGCCGTGACGAGCGGCCGGCAGAAGAGGACGTCCTGGCCAAACCTTTTGCCAGAAGCTTCACGGATGCTTCCGGCAACATCGAATACGACGGTGAAGACGCATGGCAGGAAGTGGCCAGGTATAGTGAAACCACCGATGAATGGTCCAGAGGCGGTTCATATTACGGCTATTCCGAGTACGATATCGTGGAGGACAGGGGAGCTGTTGAGGAGGTTGACAATATTCCCTATGAAGTAGGCGACGATGGCGTTTTCTACAAGGATTTCCGTGGCGTGGATGATGAGAGTTCTCCTGCGGAGAAAATTGATGTAGGCGTTGAACACACATAAAAACCGGCCATGGCCGGTTTTTAATGTAGTGATTTTTTTATGTCGCCGGGGTGGTTGTTTTCAAGCATTTGCTTTAAATCTTCCTGCTGTTCCTCGCTAAGCAGGTCCTTAATGGCCATGGAGTCCTGAGCGACTTTTTCGGTAAGGTAAATCGGGGCTTCGGTGCGGATAGCCATTGCAATAGCGTCGCTGGGCCGGGAATCAATGACCAGCTCCTGACCGTGATGCCATATGTGCAGCTCGGCATAATAGGTCCCGTCTATTACATCGTTGATAACGACCATGCTGAGCCTTGATTCAAGACGATCCAGTATGTCCTTTAAAAGGTCGGTAGTCTGGGGATTGTCAAGGTTAAACCCCTGCAGGGCCAAAGCGATAGCGTGCGCTTCAACAGGACCTATCCATATGGGCAGCGCTTTGAGTTCATGTTCATCTATCAGCAGGAGCACCGGGTTCATATTAATATCATATGCTATTTCTCTCACCTTGACGGGAATCATGCTTATTCACCTTCTTATAGCGTCAAGCAGCTTTTGATTTTTCAAAGAAAAGGAATTCTATACCTGTATTCTAAAAGCAAGTGCTCTTAAATGTCAAACCTTGTTTTTGTGTGAATATGTTGTGGTAGCAGGTACAGCCCTGATTTATTCAGTATGGGCTCTATCAGTACGCTACGTTGGCAGCCGGAAAAAAATTTTTTTCAAATTTTTATTTTTAGCTTATTTTTAACTAGATAGATGACCATACTATCAATAAAAACTGGTAGGAGGTTAGTAAAAAGTGACATCAACGCTTGCAGAATACTTTAGCGGAGTCCAGCACCGTTTGCCCGGTGAGGCGGAAAGGGTGCTAAGGGCGCTGGACAACCAGGGTTCGATGAATAAGGAAGACTTATCCTTAACATCAAACGTTAAAAGAGCTGTGCTGGACCATGTGGTGATGCAGCTCTATGCTCTGGGTCTGGTAGAAGTCGCCACGGAGGGCAAAAGCAAAATATGCAGCCTCACCAGGCTGGGGTATGATTTTATAAGTATCAGTAATGCCGGTTAATAATCGGCATTTTTTTTTTGCCAAACCACCCGGCCTTAGATTATAATCTTTATATCTATGAATAATATTACCAGAAACAACCAGAAAATATGGCGGGTTAAAGCATCCGCTCCGGCACTCAGCCAGATATTATCGCGAAAACTTGGTATATCCCCGCTTATGGCACAGCTGTTGGTCAACCGCGGCATTTACACGGTGGAGCATGCCCGTGACTACTTGGGCTGTGAACTTGAAAGCTTGCACCGTCCCGGTCTTATGCGTGACATGCCAAAAGCTGTGGCACGGATTTTAAAGGCAATCCGGTTTAGAGATAAAATTATGGTATACGGAGATTATGATGTAGACGGGGTTACTGCCACAGCGTTACTCATACGAGCTTTTCAGCATTTGGGTGTCGACGTGAAATATCATATCCCCAACCGTTTGACAGAGGGTTACGGACTACGCCTCGATGTTTTAAAGCAAGCTGCGAGCGAGGGAATTAACCTGGTAATTACCCTGGATTGCGGCATTAGTTCTATTGAGGAAGCTCTCTGGGCGCACGATAACGGTCTTGATTTAATTATTACCGATCACCACGAGCCTGGCGCGGAGTTGCCGCGAGCTTTTGCTGTAGTTAACCCCAAAAGACCTGACTGCAAATACCCCTATAAAGACCTTGCCGGTGTCGGTGTGGCGCTGAAACTGGCCCAGGCGCTGCTGGAGGAAGCCGGTATGGGCAGCCTGGCATGGCAAGAATACCTGGATTTGGCCTGCCTTGGTACAATAGCGGATATTGTGCCGTTACAGGGAGAGAACCGCATTATCGTTAAACATGGTCTGACCAGGCTGGCCAGGACGGAAAATGCCGGTTTGCAGGCGCTGATTGCGGTGAGCGAGTTGGTGAAAGAGGAATTGGGAGCGCGTCAGGTTGGCTTCGGCCTCGCCCCGCGTCTCAACGCGGCGGGCAGGATGAAGAGCCCCGATCCGGCGTTAAAGCTATTGCTGTCAGACAACACGGCAGAGGCCTGGGAGTTGGCCGCCGAGCTAAACCGGCTTAATCAAGAAAGGCAGAAGATTGAGTCCGAGGTATTTGAAGAAATTAAAAAAATGCTTGACGAGCGTCCCGAAATGGCTGAAGACCGGGTACTGGTACTGGCCTCGCCGGGCTGGCATGTTGGCGTAATTGGAATTGTAGCCTCCCGTTTGGTAAATATTTATACTCGTCCGGTGCTTTTAATAGCGCTGCAGGATGGGGAGGGTAAAGGCTCTGCCAGGAGTGTACCCGGTTTCAATATGCACCAGGCGCTTTCCCATTGTCAGGCGCTTCTTCTTAGTTATGGAGGACACGCCTCAGCCGCGGGTTTTTCCATTGAAAAAGGCAGGATCGAGGATTTTCGCAGAGAGTTGAATCTTTATGCCGGGGAAACACTCCATGATGAAGGTACAACCGCACTTGTGGAGCTCGACGGGATTATCAGTATGGAGCAGGTTTCAGAAAAACTGGTCAATGAGCTTGACCTGCTAAGGCCCATAGGGCATCATAACCCCGGCCCGCTGCTGGGTTGCCGCCAGGCGACCGTGCTCAAATGCCGGGGTGTGGGTCGCGGAGCCGCCCATTTGAAAATGCTGCTGCAAAGTCAAAATTCAACATTTGACGGAATTGGCTTCAACCTTGGGGCTTACGCCGAGGTACTGGCCACCGCCGAAGAAGTGGACCTTGCCTTTGTACCCGGAATTAACGAGTATAACGGCAGGTCTTCAATACAGCTGGAAGTTAAGGAATTAGGCATGCCTGCGGTTCTGGACACAGTAGAGGCGAAACAGACAGGCTTCCTGAGGAGAGTGGGCTATGTACCCACCGAGCTGTTCATTCCGGAATTTGTTCTGCTGAAACTTCGCTATGCGCTGCAGAACTCAGAAATGCACGGGCGGGTTAACAAAATAACAAGGGCGCCGCTTAAGCTTGAAGATTGGCGGGGGTTGGATGACCGTCCGGGAGCCCTGGCGGGAATAGCTTCACGTGGGGAGCCAACTGTGGTGCTCACCTCATGCGGTTACAGGACCATAGAGTTAGCACATTTTCTGCAACTCGCCGTCCCATCCCTGGCAGGGAGGGTCGCTTTTTGCCACACCTCGTCACAGGAAGCTGAAAAGGATAGGATTGTTCAGTGTTTTAGAGACGGGACTATAAGCACTATCGTGACAACACCCGCTACGGCCGGAGAATTGGCACAACATGCCGTCCAGACCATAATATATGACCTGCCCTATGAGCATGAAGCTTTTTGTTGTGGCGTAAATACGGTTCGTCCGGGCGGGAGCCTTTATCTGCTTTTTAGTCCGGATGATTTGCACGAAAATAGAGAAGCGCTGGGAAACCTGGCTCCGGACAGGGAGTTCCTGGCATCCCTATATAGAATACTCCTCCGGGAACACAACAAGGGAAACCTGGGGAACTGTACTGCTGAATTTATTACCGGGCGCATGCGGGCCGCCGGTCATCAATGGGTCCACCACGATATGGTGCGGGTCTGCCTGGGCATTCTGGAGGAACTGGAGCTTCTGACAGTTAAAGGAGTTGGACATGAGGGACGTTTGGAGCTTTATCCACCGCCCCGCCGCAAGAGGGATCTTATGGAAGCGAAGACCTATCAATATTTGCACCAGCTAAAAGATAAGGCTCTTTCCTGGATGGAAAAGTTAGTTGATGAGCGTTTACATAGCGATATGGATGACTTTCCCCTTTAGTAACCGGGCTTTTAGTGTCATAGGCAAGCCGGGCTGATTGTATGATTCAAGGGGATTATGATACAATTTTATTAGTCCAGTATAAATATAAAGAAAAAGGGTTTAATATGGAAATTAACGCTTGTCTCGCTTCAGGACAGCCACAGCCCAGCCAGAAGGGGACGCCGAATACAACTCAAAACCTGGATACCGGCAAGTCCCTGGAGGAACTGCTGCAGATCATCAGGGGATATAACGCCAAAGCTGATCTGTCGGTTGTGAAGGACGCCTATGACTATGCCGCGAGCGCCCACCGGGGACAAAAACGTATTTCCGGTGAGCCTTATATAGTACATCCTCTGGAAGTAGCAAAGATTTTGGCGGAACTCGAGCTTGATTTGGAAACAATCGTAGCAGGGCTTTTGCATGATGTGGTGGAGGATACCGGGGAAACCCTCACCAGTATCAGTGAGCGCTTCGGCAGTGAAACAGCTCTATTGGTAGACGGTGTTACCAAGCTCAGCCGGATCGAGTTTAAATCAAAAGAAGAACAACAGGCGGAAAACTTGCGTAAGATGTTTTTAGCGATGGCCAAGGACATCAGGGTTATTTTGATTAAGCTGGCCGACAGGCTGCACAACCTGCGCACCTTAAAATACCATCCGACCCCCAAGCAGGTGGAAATCGCTAAAGAAACACTGGAAATATTTGCCCCTTTAGCGCACCGGTTGGGGATTTACAGGATCAAGTGGGAACTTGAAGACCTGGCTTTCCGCTTTAATGAACCTGAAAAATATTTTGACCTGGTTGAAAGAATTGCCCAAACTCGCAAAAAACGCGAGGAATATATCAGTTCAGCAATATCCGTCCTCAAGGACAAGCTTTCCGGGATGGGCTTAGAGGTCGATATAGAAGGACGCCCCAAACACCTTTACAGCATCAGTGTCAAAATGGCTAAACAGAAGGTGGGCCTAAACGAGATTTTCGACGTGCTGGCTGTCCGGTGCCTGGTGGAAACCGTGCGTGATTGTTACGCGACCCTGGGCATTGTGCACACGATGTGGACGCCCATCCCGGGACGCTTCAAGGATTTTATTGCCATGCCCAAATCCAATATGTACCAATCGCTGCATACAACCGTCGTCGGCCCGCAGGGTGAGCCCCTGGAAATCCAAATCAGGACCAGGGAGATGCACAGGACTGCCGAATATGGTATTGCCGCCCACTGGCGCTATAAAGAAGGCAGCCGGGGAGACCGTGAGTTCGACAAAAAACTGGCCTGGTTGCGTCAACTCCTGGAATGGCAACACGATTTGAGGGATGCCAGGGAGTTTATGGAAAACCTTAAAATTGACCTTTTCTCAGATACGGTTTTTGTTTTTTCACCCAAGGGTGACGTGGTTGAGTTGCCGGCCGGGTCAGTCCCGCTGGACTTTGCCTACCGTATTCATACCGATGTGGGCCACCGCTGCGTGGGCGCAAAAATAAACGGACGCATCGTGCCCCTGGACTACGTGCTGAAAAACGGAGATATCGTAGAAATCCTGACTTCAAAAAACAGTTTTCCCAAGAGGGACTGGCTTAATATTGCCAAGACCTCGCAGTCCAAGACCAAAATCAGGCAGTGGTTCAAGAAGGAGCAGCGGGAAGAGAACATTCTAAAAGGAAAGGAAATTCTTGAGCGTGAGGTGAAAAAGCAGGGTATCGAGTCGGATTTGCCAAAACCGGAAAAAATTATAGAAGCCGGCAAAAAATTTTCCCTCTTTACTCTCGATGATATATACGCCGCTATCGGGGACGGTGCGATTACAGTCAACAGCGTTCTGTCCAAAATCAGGGCGGAAGAAGCAAAGCTGGAGAAAAAAGGCCTGCTGGCCGAGGAAGTCCAGAATATTAAAAATGATGTCAAGCCTGCTGCCGGGTGGGGCAAACCCATGCAGGGAATCCGGGTTAAAGGTATTGACAACATCCTAATCAGGCTTTCACACTGCTGCAACCCGGTGCCAGGCGACCCTATTACCGGGTATATTACCAGAGGGCGCGGCATATCCATCCATCGTAACGACTGTATGAATTTAATCAATTATCAGCGGCAAGAGGGCGAGCGGCTGGTAGAAGTTGCCTGGGATCAGGAGTTTACGGAACCTTTTCAGGTTAAACTTGAAATCAACGGACTGGACCGGGCGGGTTTCTTAAGTGATGTTATGGCGGTCCTGGTGGAAATGAAAATCAGCGCCAACTGGGTAACCGCACGGGGCAGGAAGGACGGCGCCGCTGTAATTGAACTCGTCCTGACGATGAAAGGGATCGAACAACTGGATTATATCATGACCAAAATAAGCCGGGTAAAAGATGTCTATGATATGAGGCGGGTAAGTTTCAGCGGCCAGACACTTGGCACGTTGAACTGACCGGGGAGGAAGGTTGTCTTGAGGGCGGTGGTGCAAAGAGTTGTCCGTGGCTCCGTAACGGTTGAAGGACAGACAATGGCGAGGGAAATAGGTCCGGGCCTGGTAGTCCTATTGGGTGTGGGATACGGTGATGCCGCATCCGATGCTTGTTATCTAGCCGAAAAAATTGCAAATCTAAGGATTTTTGAAGACGATCAGGGGAAGATGAACCTCTCCGTGCTGGATACTGCGGGCTCTGTGCTGGCAATATCCCAATTTACCCTCTACGGGGACTGCCGGAAAGGCAGACGGCCCGGCTTTTCTGATGCGGCCGCGCCTGAAGAGGCGTTAGCACTGTATAATAAATTTGTTAAGGAGTTGGAGAAAGCGGGGTTGAAGGTAGCCACCGGGTGCTTTGGGGAGCATATGGTGGTTGAGATTATTAATGACGGCCCGGTCACCCTTCTGGTTGATAGCGACAAGAAATTTTAAGTTAATGGAGGTACAAAATGGCATTGATTTTTGACGGATTTTCGGTTGGCGCTTGGGAATCAAACTGCTACATCATTGGCTGCGGGATAACTAAAGAAGGCGCTGTGGTTGACCCCGGCGCGGATGCCAAAAAGATTTTGAACAGGGTGAAAAAATTGGGGTTGCAAATAAATAAGATCATCCTCACGCACGGTCACCCGGACCACTTGAGCGCCCTGACTGAGGTGCAGCAGGCCACCGGAGCCAAGGTTTTAATTCATGGCGATGATGCAGAAATGCTGGTAGACGCCCGCCGCAACCTCTCGTTCTACATGGGCAAAAGCGTGGAGCTGAAAGAGGCTGACGTCCTTCTGAAAGACGGGGACACGATCCAGGTCGGTAATATCACTCTGGAGGTAATACACACCCCCGGCCACACTCCAGGCGGTATTTGCCTTAAATGCGCGCGGGACATCGTAATAACAGGAGATACTCTTTTTGCCGGCTCGGTCGGGCGGTCCGACTTCCCCGGCGGCAGTCATTCCCAGCTTATCGCCTCAATTAAGAGCAAGCTTCTGAAATTCCCGCCGGATACAAAGGTTTATCCCGGTCACGGGCCGGCTTCAACCATAGGGGCGGAAATGCGCTACAACCCGTTTCTTACGGGAGCCTTTTAGGCTGTTTGAACTGCCTTGATAAAAGGACCTGTTAACAAAAATGGAAAGAGGGCTTCTAGAAACCTGATGTATGTAAGGTTGTTAGAAGCCCTCTTATTGTAATTTTATTGCCTGATAGCTGTGGGTGCGAACTGAATTTGAGTGTATCGCAGTGGTAAGGTCATAACTGGTTCTCGAAAAGCCTTTAGGGTAGTGGGCTTGGGGTTATCCTCCGCTCTCTTCGCAATTCTCCATTTGTGCTACTAGAGCCTTATGCCGACCGCATCTACAGACAGCCATCCGGCAGCTACGCGCTATTTAAGCTTTTCTGCATGCAACGCACGCGCTAAGGAACGCACCCAGGTGCAGGCTTATACTGCATTTCTTACCGGTCAGTCGTAGGGCGTAGGCTTATACTGACTTGTATCTGGGTCAGGCGTAGGGTGTAAGGTTATTAAAAAGGTAGATAGATGAGCCCCTGCTATTATTTTTTACGCCTTACGCCTTATGGCCTACGGCTATTTTTAGCCCCAAACCCGCAAGTCAAGCCTTTTCGAGCAATACTCTTGAGCCAGGTGAGGCAGGGACTAGCCCGCCGTATGCGATTGAAATAGCTTGTGCCACGTTAGCGGTATGGACAACTACCTTTAAACGACAATGGGTTTGACGCCCGGCCATCAATGCAGTAACCTGTATGGACCTGGCTCTTTGACTGAACCATCATTTTTACCTTCATGCTCATCTTTGTCAGCGGCGCAGTGTTCACATTCACAGGCGCCGTTATGCTTTTTCCCGGGTTTAAACCCGGATGATTGCAAAGTATCAACTACCTGGGAGCGGATGCTCTTTAAGTATAAATTGCGGAGCTCTTGCTGTTCTTTTTTTTCCTCCGGAGTAAGGCCTTCGGCTCTCTGTTTGCGGGCCAGTTCATTAATCCGTTGGATAAGCTCTTTTGTTATCATTGAAATCACCCGCCAGTATTATATCATTGCTCAGGTTTTTTTATCCAGAGCTATTTAAGTTGACCTTGCTCATGACAGCTTTCAAATTGACAATAAGGCTGATTTTGCATAAAATGTTTGTCAGGTATAGTGTCAAAGCGATGACCGGGAAAAGTAAACGCATATGTCTGCGGGCAGGGAGGGGAGGCCACGACTGAAAGTCTTCCTACGAAGACAGGCGGTGAAAAACACCCGGGAGCGGCCCCCGAAAGTGACTGGCTTATGATTAGGCGGGCACGGAGACCACCGTTACCGGTATGAAAGGGATAAACTTAAAGTTTTCCGAGCAAGGGTGGCACCACGGGCTAAACAATCCGTCCCTCGCAATGCTTGCGCATGGCCGGGGACGGTTTTTATTTTTGAAGGAGGGTTAAATTTATGTTGACCACGCGGCCACGCGGCACTAACGATATTTTACCGGGTGAGGTTGAAAAGTGGCGTTACCTGGAAGACCATATGCGCCGTATTTGCCGTGAATACGGCTACTCTGAGATCAGGACACCCATTTTTGAGCACACCGAACTATTTCTACGTGGCGTAGGGGACACCACGGATATTGTTGAAAAAGAGATGTACACCTTTATCGACCGGGGGAACCGTAGTATAACGTTGCGCCCGGAAAATACGGCGTCGGTGGTCAGGGCCTACCTGGAAGACAAACTGTATGCATTGCCGCAACCGGTGAAGCTGTTTTACATAGGTCCCATGTTCCGGTATGACCGGCCTCAGGCCGGGCGATTCCGCCAGTTTCACCAGTTTGGGGTGGAGGTCTTCGGTTCGCACGATCCGGCAGTTGACGCTGAGGTTATGGCCATGTCCATGGATCTTTACCGCAGGCTGGGTCTTTCTAACCTGGAACTGCATGTTAACAGTGTCGGCTGCCCCCAATGCCGGCCTGGTTTAATCAAAAAACTGCAGGAATATTTCCGGCCTCATCTGAATGACTTGTGTAAAAACTGCCGGGACCGTTTCGAGAAGAACCCTTTGCGCATCCTGGACTGCAAAGAGACCCGCTGTGGCGACATTGGGGTAGATGCCCCAACCACCGTTGATTGCTTATGCACGGGTTGCTCGAGCCATTTTGCGGAGGTTAAAAAAAACCTGGAGTTAATGGATATCGCTTACCATGAGGACAGGCGGCTGGTGCGCGGCCTCGACTATTATACTCATACTGCTTTTGAGATCGTCGCTCCGGATATAGGCGCGCAGAGTTCTGTTGGCGGGGGCGGCCGCTATAACGGACTGGTGGAGATTTGCGGCGGTCCGTCCATACCCGGCATTGGTTTTGCCCTGGGTATGGAAAGAATTATCCTTGCTATGCAACGGCAGGGTTTAACCTTTGGAGCAGCGGGCGGAACAGAGGTTTTCATAGTAACAGCCAACCAGGCAGCCGCCGGGGAAGCTGTCAGGCTGCTCTTTAAGATTCGTTCCGCAGCGATTTCAGCCGATAAGGACTATATGGACCGCAGTCTTAAAGCCCAGATGAAATATGCCGGAAAAACCGGTGTTGGATATGCGGTTATTATCGGTGAGGACGAAATGAAGCAAGGTACCGCGCTGGTCCGGAATATGGGTTTGGGGCGGCAAGAAAGTGTGCCGCTGGATGAAGTGGTTAGCTTTCTAAAAGAACAAGGGCTGGGAAAGTAATTTCAAGGCAGTGTAAAACGGTTTAATAATATTGAAGGAAAAATAGATATTGGAGGTAGTTGCAGCATGCCTGGAGAGCGGAGTACAAATACTATTGATGCAAGCCGGATTGATTTTTTGAATGGTTTAAAAAGAAGTCATTACTGTGGCAGCCTCAGGGAAGGGCATGCCGGCGAGCAGGTTGTCCTGATGGGCTGGGTACAGCGCCGGCGAGATCATGGCGGCCTGATATTTATTGATTTGCGGGACCGGACCGGCTTAGTCCAGGTAGTATTCAGTCCTGAAATATATCGTGAAGCTTTCGAAAAAGCAGAATCGGCGCGCAGCGAGTACGTCCTGGCGCTGGAGGGGACTGTCCGCCAGCGTCCTGAAGGGACTGCAAATCCCAACCTGTCCACCGGGGAAATTGAGGTGCTGGCTCACCGGCTGAAGATATTAAACCGCGCCAAAACACCTCCCTTTTATATTGAGGACGGCATTGAGGTGGACGAAAACCTTCGTTTACGCTACCGGTACCTTGACCTGCGCCGGCCGGAGATGCAACAGGCCCTGATCTTACGCCACCGCGCCGCCAAATCGGTGCGGGACTTTTTAGAGGAAAATGGTTTTTTGGAAATAGAAACACCCGTGCTTAACAGGAGCACACCGGAGGGCGCGAGGGACTATTTGGTACCCAGCCGGCTGAATCCCGGCAAGTTTTACGCCCTGCCGCAATCGCCTCAACAGTTTAAACAGATGTTGATGGTGGCAGGTTTTGACAGGTATTACCAGATTGTACGCTGTTTCCGGGACGAAGACCTGCGGGCCGACCGGCAGCCGGAGTTTACCCAGGTTGACATCGAAATGTCTTTTATCGACGTGCCGGAAATACTGGAACTTATGGAAAAGCTGGTCGTTAAGCTCTGCCGTGATACGATTAACCTGGATGTTGTCCAACCGTTTCCCAGGCTTTCCTATCAAGAAGCAATCGACTGCTTTGGTTCGGACAAACCAGATACCCGTTTTGGCCTGGAGCTAAAGGATATTTCCGATATTGCCGCCGGCTGTGGTTTTAAAGTATTTGCCTCCGCGGTTGCCGGCGGGGGGCAGGTCAAAGGAATCAACGCCTCTGGATGTGGTTTGTTCAGCCGCAAGGAAATCGACGACCTTACGGCATTTGCCGCCATTTACAAGGCCAAGGGACTGGCCTACATAGTAGTTACCGAAGACGGGGTCAAATCAGCTATCGCCAAATTCTTTACTGAGAGCGAAATGAAGGATATCGTTAGCCGGATGGAGGGAAAACCGGGCGACCTGTTGCTGTTTGTGGCCGATAAATCCAAGGTTGTGGCGGATGCTCTGGGAGCGTTGCGTGTGCACCTGGCTGAAAAACTGGGCATGGTCCCGCTGGATCACTATAATTTTGTGTGGGTATACGACTTCCCGCTGCTTGATTATGACGAAGAAGAAGGCCGTTATGTGGCTATGCATCACCCCTTTACCTCTCCGTGCGAAGACGATCTGCGGCTTCTGGAAAGCAGTCCCGGTCAGGTAAGGGCCAAAGCCTACGATCTGGTACTCAATGGAGTTGAAGTCGGTGGGGGCAGCATCCGCATTCACCGTAGAGATATCCAGGAAAGAATGTTTGCCGCCATTGGTATCGGAGAACAGGAAGCGGTGGATAAATTTGGTTTTATGCTGGAAGCCTTTGAATACGGTACTCCTCCGCATGGAGGGATTGCCTTTGGCTTCGACCGGCTGGTCATGCTCCTGGCGGGCAAGAAGAGCATCCGGGAGGTCATCGCCTTTCCGAAGACGCAGAGTGCCAGTGATCTGATGACACAGGCGCCGGGTTATGTGTCGCCCGGCCAATTAAAGGAACTTAGCTTAAAGACGGATATGAAAAAAGAGCCCAAAAAACAATGAATAGTATCATTGTGTACGGCACTTGAAAATGACGAAACGTTATGTTAACATAATGATGAAGATGTAAAGCCCTACTATGTACGTGAAAACCTTGAAGTTTTTTCCAACACATTTACAAAGGGAGTCCGGTTCTCTGGTTGTAGCTTGTATGCCTCCTTCGTTGAGGAAACAAAAATCATCCAGGAGGACACCCACCTGTTACAGCAGGTTCAAACTTTTGGGCGTCACGGCATCGGTGGGGTTTCTACGAGTTACAACGATGGGTTTTCAATGCGCCCCTCAAGGGGTAGCTCTGAAAACCCTTCTTGATTTAAGGGAAACTGGGCATTTATAATATCAAAGTGATATGGGCACTTTGTGATTGATCGCCTATTAAACGAGTGGTATGTGGTCATATTAGATAGGGTATAAAGCAACAATATGAACTTTGAGATGTGTAACATGACCTTTTTACCAGGGGCACAACTCGAATTTTCTAAATATTTGGCTACCATATAACACATATTTAAGGTTAGATTGCTCTATATTAAAAATGACGCATAACAGATTAAATGTGGGGTGATTGACAAAGGGATTTAATGGGTATTATAATTTAGCCAGGAGTTCGTCGGTATAATATATATAAATTACTAGAATTATCGTCTTTTTCGTAGTTTAAAATGGGTTGATTGGGAGTATTGAAGAAATGAAAATGGGGAAGGGAGTCGAGCAGCTTTGGCAGGCGATAAAATTGTCGTTTTACAAGAAGAGAATTTCAAAGAGTTTATCGGTGAATCAGCAGCCCCCGTTCTGGTTGATTTTTGGGCTGAATGGTGCGGTCCATGCAAAATGATTGCTCCAGTGGTGGAAGAAGTTGCAGAAGAATTTGAAGGTAAAGTACGGGTGGCCAAGCTGGATGTGGATGAGAATCAGGATGTGGCTGCGAGCCTGAAGGTGATCAGCATCCCCACCTTGATCTTATTTAAGGGCGGCAATGAATTAGAACGTTCCATCGGCTATAAGACTAAAGATGAACTGCGCCGCATCATCAACAAACACCTGTAGGAATAAAAAGCACGTTTGTACGTGCTTTTTTAGTTTGCCCGGCATGTCTGCCGCACCGATGGGTTGAAAGAAACCCTGTCACCTAACCAGCGGGAAGACAACCCGTAGGCAAGGGCGTCACTGGTAACGGTGGGGTCTGGAGGAAGCCGAAG
>NZ_QFGB01000060.1:0-26718 GCF_004369245.1 Pelotomaculum sp. FP
TAAGGATGTAATGAATGAGTTTATTGCTTATTTTTGTGCTTCTCAAGAAGAATTTATGTTGCAAACCTTTATGAAAGAAAAACTTGATACGTTGAGGAAAATGATCGTAGCTGGAATAAAGCTTACAGATCCTCGGTTGTTTGACCTGCTTTAGGGTATTTGTCGCGGTGGAATCCATATTAAGACACTAAGAAAACAAAGGGGGTTATTTAATATAGTAATAAAATAAATTATTGCTATCTGAGCTGTAACAAGAATTGCTGCTGATGAAATGCTGCGTATAAGAGGGAGGATGATATTCCATGAGAAAATACAAGTATGAAGCGCCGCAGTCGTTTGAAGAGCTTTTTGAGATTATGCATAGAGCTAATTTGGAGAAGGACGAAATAAAGTTCGTGGCAGGGGGAACGGATTTTGTTCCCCGGCTTAATTTTGAACTGAATATGATCCCACGCGAACAAAAACAGCCCCTGCAAATTATTTATTTGGGATGCCTTGGCATGGATTCCATTATTGAAGAGGACGGAGTAATCTCTATAGGGGCTTGCTGCAAACTGAACGATATAATGAAAAATCCTGTTATTTGTGAAAAACTTCCCGTTCTGGTTGAAACAATTAGTCAAATGGCGGGGCTTACAATTAGAAATACTGGAACGATCGGTGGAAACATTATGAATGCCTCTCCGGCTAATGATAGCATCCCAACCTTTATAGTACTGGATGCAAACTTCATTTTAAAGTCGGAAAAAGAAGAGAGAACAGTAAAAGCTTCAGAATTTTTCACAGGGCCGGGAAAGACTGTCGCCAAACCGGATGAAGTTCTTACAAGGATTGAAATCAATTTGAAAAAAGGACATGCTTCCTTTAAAAAGCTTGGAAGAAGGCAGGCTGAAACGCTTTCTGTTGTTAATGCGGCAGCCTATGTGGAGCAGGAGAATAGTGTATGTAAAACCGTGCGCGTGGCAGTTGGATCTGTGGGGCCTACCGTAATTCGTTGTGAGCGGGTTGAAGTTGCTCTGCGCGGGAAAAAGCTTACGGAAGATGTAATTAAAACTGCCAGCTTAAAAGTGCTGAATGAAATCAATCCCATCGATGACCTCAGAGCAAGCGCGTGGTACCGGAATAAAACTGCGCCGGTAATGGTTTCCCGCGCGATCAAAGCGGCAGCAGGAATAAGGGGGGAGTAGCCAATGTCAGAGATTCTAAATTTATATGTGAACGGTACAAAAATGCAAGCGATTGCAAAGCCTGAATCGACGCTTCTGGAAGTTTTAAGAGACGAACTGCATCTGGTTAGTCCTAAATGTGGTTGTAACCATGGAGATTGCGGAGCTTGTACGGTAATTCTTGATGGAAAAGCGGTAAAGTCTTGCACTGTTCTGGCGCTTACGGCAGAAGGGAAAAAAGTTGTAACAGTTGAGGGTCTCAGTAATGGCTCAGAACTTCACCCGGTTCAGCAGGCATTTATCAAATATGGCGCTCCACAATGTGGTTATTGCACGCCTGGTATGGTAATGGCGACAGTTGCGTTCCTATTGGATAATCCGACTCCAAAAGAAGAGGAAATCAAGGATGCCTTAAGTGGAAATCTTTGCAGATGCGGTGGATATAAGGAGTATGTTAAAGCTGTTTCGGCTGTAGTAAGCGGAGAATTCGGCCGCCTCCCGGAAGGAAGTGAGATAAATGCTTAATTATGTTGGCAAAAGCATTCCTAAATATGATGTTATGGGGCATGTAACCGGAAAAACAGTGTACCCGAGCGATGTTAAAATGCCTGGAATGCTTATATGCAAAACATTGCGTTCTCCTTACAAGAGGGCCAGGATTCATTCAATTGATATTTCAGAGGCGCTCAAGGTAAAAGGTGTTCATGCAGTTATTACTAAAGATGATGTTCCGTACAACAAATTTGCCATGTACCCGGATCAGGATGTTCTAGCTGAGGAAATCGTAAGGTTCAAGGGGCAGAATATAGCAGCGGTTGCAGCCGATGACAAAGCTACCGCTTTGGAAGCGTTGAGCAAAATAAAGCTGGACATAGAAGAGCTTCCTGCTGTAGTTGATCCGCGCGAAGCTATGAAAGAGGGAGCGCCTTTAGTACGTCCGGAAGGAAACCGCTACCTGTTTGATGGTAAATATCCGACCAGAAAAATTAGAAAGGGAAATATTGAAGAGGGTTTTGCTGAAGCTGATTTCATTGTAGAAGGAAGTTATAGGACGACATCCCAGGAACACGCGCCTTTGGAAACCTGCAGTTCACTTGCATATATTGACGGCACAGGCAGACTTGTTATTCATTCAAAATCTCAGGGTCTGTTTTTTACCCAGTGGGATTTGGCAAATGTATTTCAAATTCCACTGAGCAAATTGAAGCTTGTTGGCGGTACCATTGGCGGTGGATTCGGCGGTATGCTCAGCATTCATACCGACCATATCGCGGGTTTATTGGCTTTAAAGACCAGAAGACCTGTGAAATTTGCGTTCACCCGTGAAGATGAAATGCTTCACAGCTCAGTTCGTAATCCGTGGTTCTTCAAGTATAAGGATGGAATTCGTAAAGACGGTGTCATTACCGCACGCCAGGTAGAACTTATTCATGACTGCGGCGGGTATTCCGAGATGGGGATGTATGTTTTAGAAAAGAGTGTAAATTATATAGCGGGTCCAAATAAAATCAAGAATGTGTGGGTTGACGGTACACTGATTTATACAAACAAAATGCCAAGCGGCGCCATGAGGGGGTTCGGTGTGAATGTTGGGCAGTTTGCGGAACAACTTCAGACCGAAAAGCTCGCCAGGACGGTCGGGATCAGTCCCTTTGATATTCGCTTTGTTAATTCATTTAAGGAAGGGGACCTGGCCCATGCCCAAAATCCACTTGTAGCTGTTTCAGGCATCGAAGTTCTGCAAAAAGTGGCGAAAATGGCAGGTGTAGAACTTCCTGAAAAATATCTTGCCATGAGCTCTAAAGACTCTGGGGAAGGGGGAGTCCGTAATGATTAAAAAAGGAAGAGGGTTAGCGTCTGTTTTCTATCCCACAGGTTTTAATGGTGGAGGGGATGCCGAAACCGTTTCCATGCGGGTTAAAAGGGATGGTTGTATTGACATTACCAATACTATTTCCGATCTGGGTCAAGGTCTAAAAATGGTGACGATACAAATTGCCGCAGAAACTCTGGGAATTGGCCTGGAAAACTTTACGCACGATAATACGAACACGGACACTTGTTCCTATAGTATAGGCGCAGCCGGAAGCCGGTCAACCTACACAGTAGGAAATGCAACAATTGATGCGGGGAAAAAACTCATAGGATTATTAAAGTCTTATGGGGCCGGTATGCTGCATTGCGATGTTTCAGAAGTGCAGTATGAAAAGGGGAAAGTGTTTAAAGAAAGCGATCCCTCACAGGCTGTAACATTGAAAGACATTGGAGGAGACGCCAACCCTGGCGGTGTACCGCTGATTGTTGCAGGAGGCTTTCGCCCCCCGGTCGCGCCGTACGATCCGGAAACAGGCAAGGGGCTTCCAAGCCGTACCGTGGGATGGGGTGCGACTGTTGCAGATGTCGAAGTTGACGATGAGACAGGTATTGTAAAAGTAGAAAATTTATATACCTGCTATGATATTGGGACGGTAATTAATCGTCTGTCGGCTCAAGGACAGGTTGATGGCGGTGACATCATGGGTATAGGTATGGCCCTGTTCGAAGACCTTACTCCGAATTACCCGGAGAGCATTGATATGCAAACATCCAATTATACTGACTATATCATACCGACTTTTATGGATATGCCCAAACATAGTGAAGTACAGTTTCATGAGAGCTATGATCCATACGGGCCATATGGGGCCAAAGGACTTGGTGAGATGGTTAACAATACACAACCTGCTGCCATTGTTAACGCGATTTATGATGCAGTTGGTGTTTTGGTGGAATCAATTCCGGCTACTCCGGAAAAGATTTTACGTTTATTAGAGGAAAAAGGGAAATAAGAGTATTCTCACCGGAATACTGAAACAGGCCATAATACGGATAATAAAGGGTAAAACACGCCGGCTTTGTTAGGCAGATTTAGGAGATTTCTATCTCTTTGTGTTACCCGAAATGTGTAGTGACTATAAGTGACAGCAAGCCGTACCAAGGGGAGCTTCACTTTGAAAAGAGATGATGTAAAAAAAGATAACGACGAAAATAAGTTACGTAAAGCATCCATGGTAAGTTAAGGCAATGTTGATTTAGTAAAAAAGGAGGATGTCATATGATTTACACCGCGGACAAATTAGGTAAATACAAAGGCGCGGATGTCGTTGCTGAGTATATGTTAAAAGAAAAAATACCTTATATGATTGGATATGCCGGACATGGGGCGATCGGTCTTTTAGATTCTTTTTATGACAAACAAGATCAGATCAAAATAGTTTGGCCCCGTATAGAAACGGCAGCGGGATTTATGGCTGATGCTTATTACCGTCTTACAAAAGTGCCGCTTCCCGTTTATGTTTCAACTGGACCTGGTCCAGCACTTTCAACATGTGCCGTGGCTAACGCATATTATGATTCTTCCGCGTTTTTGCTGATTACCGGAGAAGTTACCACCGATCAATTTGACACTGGCGCCCTGCAGGAACCCTATCGCCAACATCCGGCAGATTTCCCTTCGGTAGTCAGAAATTATGTGAAACATAGTTACCAGGCTACAACCGTACAGCAAATTGCAGCATTTCTT
The DNA here is from genome assembly GCF_004369245.1 of Pelotomaculum sp. FP. NCBI lineage: Bacteria > Bacillati > Bacillota > Clostridia > Eubacteriales > Desulfotomaculaceae > Pelotomaculum > Pelotomaculum sp. FP. The sequence goes on from NZ_QFGB01000060.1 coordinate 4,729, forward strand.
CCGAAGGCATTTAAATTGATGCAAACAGGCAGACCTGGTCCGGTTCATCTGGAAGTTCCATACGATGTTTATCAAACAGAAGGTGAAACCGTAGTTCCGGATCCTGAGACCTGGGCTGACTCCGTTTCCTGGCGTCATGGTACAGAACCTCATGTTATTGCAGCTATCCTTAAGAAATTAAAGGAAGCAAAAAGGCCTTTGATTTTGGCTGGAGGCGGCGTCCACGTATCGGAAGCCAGAGATGAACTGCTAAAATTTGCAGAATGTATGAATATTCCTGTCTATACTTCCCTCATGGGCAAGGGCGCTATGGCGGAAAGCCATCCGCTTCATTTAGGCGTCTGCGGTTGCTGGGGGCATTATCCTGCTGTTGAAGCTGCTCGCAATGCTGATGTTATTCTGGTTCTGGGGTGCCGATTCTCCGATTTGCATACTGCTTCCTGGCAGCCTGGTTTTGCTTATAACATCCCGGCTACAAAACTGATCCAGGTCGATATCGATCCCTCCGAAATTGCCAGAAACTATCCGGTCGATATGGGAGTTGTAGGTGATATCAAGACCGTTCTTGGCCAGTTAACTGAAAAAGCTAAGGAACTTAAAGAAGCTGGTAAATATGATGTTTGGTTTAATGAATTAAAAGGATATAAGAAGCAGTGGGATGATTTTGTAACACCGTTTAAAACTTGTGATGAAAAACCCATTGATCCAAGACGTTTGATTTACGATATTCGTAAAGTTGCGCCGAAGGATGCCATCATGTTCTCAGATGTAGGAAACAACCAGCCTTGGATTGAGGAGTTCTGGGGTTCTGAAGTCCCGGGAACTCACTTTACTGCTGGTGGATTTGCTGCTATGGGATTTGGCGTTTGTGGTGTTCTCGGTGCTAAATTGGCCAGACCTGAAACAACATGCATTAATGTTTGTGGTGATGGCGGCTTCTTAATGATGCCTCATGCTGTAGCAACCGCTGTCCAATATAATCTGCCTGCTGTCTGGATTATCATGAACAACTATGCCATCGGCGCAATTCGTGACCTGCAGAGATTCTACTTTGGCGGGCGGCAGATTGGCACCAACTTCGAAACCTATAAAGGCACAAAATATCACGATGGTGAACTCTGGAACCCAGATTTCGCAGCAATGGCCAAGTCCATGGGCGGCGAAGGCGTGCGCGTAGAAAATCCTGGAGACATTGCTCCTGCTGTGGAAGCAGCGATCAAGAGCCAGAAACCCACTGTCATTGATGTGATCATTAACAGGGATACTGCAGTTCCTCTTACCAGCACGTGGCAAATGCCTCCTATTCCTCCTGCATTGCCTACTTTTGGAGAGATAAAAATACGCTAAGTCTGTAAGAAAACAGGGACGGTTAGATTCTTTCTGACCGTCCCGTTTTAAAAAACCAGAGGTCATATGGATGTGGATTGAATTCTAAGATTGTAAATAGGAGAAAAATGATGGTTTCTGCAATAACTTTAGTGAATTACCTGAAGAGACGAAACCCTTACCCTTGCCTGAGTGTTCTTGAATCGGCCGTCGTTTGCTGCCGGAGAAGCGGGACGAGCATGATACCTGCGCCTCTTTTGGAAGATATAGCTTCCTTGCATGGTAAGGAAACAACGGAAAAGGAAATAAAAAACCTTGAGGAAATGGCAATTCTTGAACGAACAGATGAAGGGATTTCTCTGAATAATGAAGTGTTGCCTCTGGTGTCTGAGCAAATTAGGCAACTGAAAAAAAACTTAAAGCTGACTCTAGCAGATAAAGAGCAAACAGCTGGTATATTTCTGAAGGAATTGGTTGCCTACCTACAACAAAAAGTTTCCGATTTGGTCGTGGCTGAAGCGATAGATGGAGCAGAGTATCTTTTAGTATGGTCGGGGAAAAAGTACCGGTTGCAATTGGCTTTTTCTCCTGCATGGTTGCCGGCTGCGGCAGAAGAAGCTGCAGCGGAAAACAGCTATGTAGCTATTTTAGGGCCTTTTGCAGCTCAAAATTGGCTAAAAATGTTTCGTTATTATGAATATCCTGAATTTAGAAATTATACAGCGTATTTTGACCCTTGGTGTTGTCAAAAAATGAATATTAGCAAAGGAGGACTATTCACTTACTTCGATTGGTTTTTCCGGGATAATTATGGATTAAAGTTTTTTATTCCTGACGAATTTACCAGAGGACTGCACAATATAGGGCTTCTACGTTACAATGACGAAAGATAAGAATTACCAGGCTTTTTAGAAAAATTCTTTATCTGCTAGTAGGGAGGAAAGATATAAATGCAAAACAGCGTAAACGTTGCGCAAAGTCAACCTGGGACACCGCAAAGATGGCAGGTTTTAGCGGCTACATTTCTTTCCTATTTTTATGATAGTTATGACTTGATTATTCTATCCATTGCGATGCCTGTCATCATCAACGTACTTGGGATCTCATTGTCCCAAGGGGGCTTATTGTCTTCTGTAAGCATGATCGGTGCCATGGTAGGCAGTATTGTCCTGGGAGTAGTTGCTGAAAATAAAGGGAGAAAATTCGCCATAATCTTGAGTTTAGTATGGTTTGGAATTGCAACATTCCCTGTTATCTTTATTACTCACTTTGGTAGTTGGATGGTATTAAGATTTTTCACAGGTTTTGGTATTGGAGGCGTCTGGGGTCCCGCAGTTGCACTATTAACTAAACACTGGAATGCAGAATACCGCGCCAGAGCCAACTCTTTCATGTTAAGTACATTTGCACTCGGAGGAATTGCCGCAGCACTTCTTGGAAGATTTTCTTTAAGTGTAGATTGGCGGATTCTTTTCCTGGTGGGTTCAACATCGATTCTTGTCGCTATTTATTGTTATTTTGCAATCCCGGCTGATGAAACTGATAAACTCAAAGCTGAAAAAAACGTAGTAAGGGAAAAAATTGGCGTTGGTGTCCTTTTCAAAGGAGAGATCGCAAAAATCACCATATTGGCAACCTTGTTGAATGTAGCCAATATGGGAGGTTATTGGGGCGTTAGTTCATGGGTTCCAACTTATTTAAAGACAGTTCGAGGATTAAGCGTTGAGAGAATGGCAAATTTCACAATCGTCATGTATATTGGAATGTTTATTGGTTATCAAGCGTGGTCTTCTCTAGCTGATAAAATAGGCAGAAAGAAAGTTATGGCACTTTGCTTTTTGTTTGATGCGGTCTCAGTTATTATGTACCTGATATTGCCCAACGAAGTACTGTTCTGGTGGGGCGCTGTGGTCGGTTTTGGTTTCGGTGGCGTGTTTGGCGTTATGGGCGCTTATTATGGTGAATTGTTCCCGGAAAGATTTCGTGCACTGGCTGGAGGATTCTGCTTCAATATAGGAAGACTGGGTTCGGTTTTAGCTCCTTTTACAGTGGGTCTGATAGGGCAGTATTATGGTTTGAAAGTTGGGTTGGAAATTACGCCGGCGGTGTTCGCCTTGGGGTTAATAGCAGTAGCCCTCTTGCCGGAAACCATGCAAAAGAAAGTATTGCATGAAAAAGAAAGTATTGCATGAAAAAGAAAGTGAAAGTGTTGGTTCAAGTTATGAATATCAACTAAATTTTGTTATATAAAATAGCCTTAAATACTTTACCGCACATAATCTTATTAGTGAAATTGAGAACATATTTTAGTTGCCTAAAAACAATAATATAAAGAATCCGATAGGCTGGCTAAAAGGAACCCAGGGTGAATATGCTAAGCTTTGCATCCCCCCTCTTATGCAAAGTATCCGTTATGCAAAGCAAACTTGGAAATTATTCATAAATGCCGGATAATACTCCAGTTGCTTTGCATTAACCCCCTGGGAATCACAACTCGGAAAGTAATGAGGAGGGCACTACCACTCTGGCTTAAACCGATCTCAATATTAGAGTGAGTGGTCAACTGGGTGCGGTACAATGTAGCAAATGAGGTCTGTTTAAAACGTCGCAAGTGTATTTTGGCATTTGTGTTATGTGTAATTAGGGTTCGTAAAGATTAAGGTGGAGATTTTCCTGCATAAACTGCTGGAAAATCTCCACCTTTACTATAATAACAAACTAGTTAACCGAACACTATCAGGTTATTTGACTTGTTCATTATCTGGGTAATAAGACCAGTTTAACCTATTCACCCGAAACTTTTTGTTCATGCAATTATTAAGAATATAATTTTTGAATCGCTGAACAGGCAATGTTAGGTGACGATTTTTTATATAGCCAAGATAAATCAGCCTTGTAACTAAGGGATTACTAATTGGACGAATTTTAACATTAAAGCTATTGAAAGTCGGGCTATATGGAACAATGGCTATACCAATACTGGCTGCAACTAACCCAGCCATAGAAGTTTCATCTTCTACCTCACAGCAAACCTCGGGAACCATATTAACCATTGAAAAAAGACGGTTAATCTCTTGTTTTAACCCATTTTTTGCTGCGTAATGTACTAACTGATAGGGTTTTGTATCCTCTAAATCAACCGTGGATTTACCAGCAAGAGGACAATCATATGGTAGAAGGGCAACGAATTCTTGCTCATATATAGGAATAAATTCTATGTTTAGATCTTTAGGTTTCAGAGAAACAAAAATCAGGTCGAATTTTTCATCTTTTAAACCGTTGATTAAATCAGAAGTACAGTCTTCCTTCGTAGTCTCGCCTTCATGTAAAGAAATTTTTATATTCTTATGCTCATTAACTTTTAAAAAGTTGGTGATTAAGTTGGGTATGAAATGAGAGCTAAGTGTATAGGTAAATCCTATACTAATTATACCGTTTGTATCGCTAGACATTTCTTTAATCTTTTTAGTACCCTCTTCCACCTCCCTTAATGCATTTTCCACATACGGCAAAAATAACTTACCATGTTTTGTTAATACAACATTACGACCTTGCTTTTTAAATAAAGGAACTCCTAGCTCGCTTTCTAAAGCTGAAATTGCATGACTAAGACTGGGTTGGGTCAAGGAAAGCTTTTCGGCAGCTTTTGTGTAGTGCTCTAGCTTAGCTAGAGTTCTGAAATAGTAAAGCTGGTAAAGATTCATTTTGCTCACCCTTTAGCATGAAATTCAGTCTAAATTAAGTATATCAAAATCTATAGATATTGCCCATATAATCAACTGAAATAACCAAGGGGCATGCATATAGCGAATATAAAGAGTTTTATCCATAGATATTATCTATAAATACGTCCATATTAATCCATATAAACCATATAAATTACTATGGGTTATATTAAAAGATATTCTAATTATTATAATCATGAACATTTGTTATTTTGTTTTAGCCTCTATAATTGATAAAGAATATGCATTGTAAAATTGAAAATTCCTATTTGGTACCACTAATTATTGTTTAACACAAACCAGTGGTGTTATTTAATGATTGGGTAGCAATGACATTATTATCATAGCAATAAATTTCCGGATAATTAATCCTTAACAATAAATTTTAAAAGAAGTTTTGCTGTGGAATTAAATATAGATATTAACTATGAAATAGCCCGAAATATCTCAATAACATGCATTAGAAAAATATGCATAGATATATTATTATTAAATCAACTTTCTAAGAACAAAAGTTAAACTCGTCTCTTTAAGAAGAGGTAAAAAGCCATGAAATTATCTTTTAAACCGGTTCAATATGTTTGCAGTTGTTATGAAAAGTTTAACAACAAGCATTTGAAGAATATTAGATTACAGGGAAGGGATATGGTTAAAGAATGAATTTGTTACTGACGACCGGTCACATTGCCGGGATTGTAATTACGCTTTTAGCAATCATAGCAATCGGAATATACGCCGGTAGTATGGTTAAATCCCCAAAGGATTTTTCCCTTGGTGGAGGCCGGGTTAATGAGGCAGTGGTGGCGGGGACGATTATGGGTACTATGGCCGGTGGTTCCTCTACTATAGGTACGGCACAGTTGGCTTTCAATTTTGGTTTTTGCGCCTGGTGGTTCACCCTGGGTGGAGGTATTGCTTGCGCCGTGCTTGGGCTTGGCTTAGCCTGGAAGTTATATGATAGAAATATAGAAACAATGCCCCAGTACCTTGTTAGTGTATATGGCCATCGTATTGGTCCAATTTCAAGTATTTTATCTTCCACCGGTATTTTTCTGAATATTGTTGCGCAAGGACTTTCGGCAGTAGCACTGCTTACTGCTATGTTGCAGATCAATCCGAGCTTGGCTGCCTTGATAAGTGTGTTATTGGTACTAGCTTATGTATTTTTCGGTGGAGTTTGGGGTGCGGGACTAGTTGGAGTGGCAAAATTGGGTTTACTTTACCTGGCTACCATTGTCTGTGGTGTATTTGCTTATAAAATGGTAGGTGGTTGGGCCGGGTTAACAGCTCATTTCCCAATATACCCCTGGTTTTCACTGTTTGGCCGTAGTTTCAACCAGGATTTTGCGGCGGGGTTTTCACTACTGGTAGGAGTACTCTCTACCCAAACTTATATTCAGGCTGTTCTTTCCGCCAAGAGCCTTGCTAAAGCCCGTACTGGAGCATTAATTTCTGCTTTTATGATTCCCCCGCTTGGTATAGGAGGCATATTGGTTGGTTTATTTATGCGGGCTAATTTTCCAAATACACCATCCGAACAAGTCTTGCCTATCTTTGTTATGAATTATCTGTCTCCTTTTTTAGCAGGGGTAGTTTTGGCAACATTATTAGTTGCTATTATAGGTACCTGGGCAGGTTTAACACTTGGTGTCTCCACCATGCTTACCAAGGATATCTATAAACGGTTTATTCGAGTTCATGCTGGTGACCAAGAGGTATTGAAAGTACAACGTATATTAATCTTTGTTATAAGTGTTCTTGCAATCTTTTTTGTTGCAGGCAGTTTAAAGTCTATGATAATGGGTTGGAGCTTTTTATCCATGGGGCTCAGAGGTTGCGCTGTGCTTTTCCCATTGCTGGGGGCGGCGTTCTTCCCGCAACATGTAACGCCGCCGGCTGGAATCGTAGCTGCACTGATAGGCCCACTGGTGGACCTAATATGGCACTTAGCTTTTCCAAAAGGGCTGGATCCTCTATATGCGGGCCTGTTAGCCAGCTTCATGGCAATTTTACTGATAAGTATGTTTTCAAAACGTAAAAAAATTGAATCCCTAAGCCACACGGCTTATATGGAAGAGGTAAATAATAAAGATTTCAACTAGAATTTCAAGAAATTTGTTTCCGAGAATTTAAGAGGTGATGGATAAGCTGGATGATGATTTAGCTGTTTTTTTAAGGAAAAAGAAACAGTTGCAGGAAGAAGGGCTATTTCAATCCCCACCCGATATGCAAGGTGGGGATTATTGACGCTCACAGCCATCTAAACATACATAATTGGGGTTTTACCGCAACTTGTGTGTTTTTTTGGTGATTAACATTTCTGCCTATTTCAGGCTAAGCCCCTCTTGTTACAGTGTTTTTACTTATTTTGGGTGATTGTGGAGCCCTAAAGTTACATGAGTATAGGTTTTGAATTTGGCTTTATTAGTGTAATATATGTATTAGATACTTAGTTACATATTTTTCGCATCTATTAGGTTTTTTCACCTGGGCAACTCTGGCAACACGGCGCCGAGTAATCATAGTTTCAATAATGCCAAACCATTGATCAAAGTGTTTTTGTAAGCATTCGATTAAATACTTAATGGGGAGGATTTGACATGGAGGTAAAGTTTGCCCATACTAATATCGTTGCAAAAGATTGGCAAAAGCTAGCTCAGTTTTATATTAATGTTTTTGGGTGTGAACCCGTATATCCAGAACGGGATTTTAGCGGGGCATGGTTCGATCAGATTACAAACTTAAAAAGTGCCCGCGTAAGGGGTGTGCATTTACGCTTACCTGGATATGTGGATGGTCCGACTTTGGAAATATTTACCTATAACAAGCAAATTGAAAGAAATGAGGCAACTTCTATTAATAAACCAGGGTTTGCCCATATAGCTTTCCTGGTCGAGGATATCCGGTTGATCTGCGATAAACTATTAAAAAACGGTGGCAGCATGTTAGGTGAGATTGCTAAAATAAAAATATCAGGTGTCGGTGTCTTGACTATTGCTTATGCAAGGGATCCTGAAGGGAACATTGTAGAAGTGCAAAATTGGAATTAATTTAATAATTTTATTATTGGGTACAGCTACTCAGTGTGGAAATGCTGATGGAATGCCATCAAATACCAAGGTCATCTAGTATGCGTTCTACTGGTCCGCAATCGTTGTTTTGTGTTTCGCTTGATGTTGCTGCATCAATTGCATCTGGGGGACTTGTTTAATAAAAGATCTTTTTGAAATCAACAACCAGAGTACTCCGCAAGTCAGCCCGACAATGAGATTCAAGATGCCCAGGGCTAAAATGATGTTGCTCCAGTCATAAGAAATCAGAAGCATCCCGACACTGCCCATCAAAAGGCTGACGCAGCTCATGAGGGCTGAAGCTGAACCGGTATCTTCCTGCTGCTGCTCCAGCATCAGGTTGGTGCCGGGAGGACGCACGCAATTGGAAGCTATGGTTGAAGGTATCAGGGTGACAGCAAATAGCCAGGGACCGAGATTACCCAGGCTGCCAATTAGTGCTCCGCTCATGGCTACCACTGCAAAACATGTTATAATGATAGAACCGCGGTTGAATCGCCTGGACAAAATCAGGTATAGCATCGGACTAAGCAGTAAAAACACTGCATTCAGGGCAAAAAAGTAGCTGTATGTCTGTTCACTCAGACCAAATCCATCAATATAGATGTAGGATGATGAGGCCAAGTAAGCAAATGTGGGTATACCGGCCAAAGCAAACACACTGAGCAGGGAAGAAAAGCCAGGATTCTTGAGCACAACTCCCAGCCGGCCCATAGTCTGTCCTATCGTTCCGGTGTAACGCTTCCCTATAGTTTCCTCCAGAGCAAGGGCGCCCGCCAGGGCCAAAATGCCGATACCGGTAAGAGTCCAGAATATACCCCGCCATGAAATGAATTTCAATAGAATCGCTCCTAGAACCGGGGCGGTTATTGGACATATCATGGTCATTGACTGAACCAAGGCCAGAATGGATTCCCGCTTTTTACCATCATAAGTATCCTTAACCATAGCCATTGCAACAGAAGCGGCAGCTCCACCGCCAATTGCTTGAAATACCCGGAATATTATCAGTTGGTATACGTTTACAACACATGCGCTAAATAAGCTTGCCAATATATATACAGTCAAACCGGTGAGCAAAACAGGCTTACGCCCGTACTTATCACTTAACGGTCCCCAGAATAACATTCCGGCGCTGAAAAAGATAAAAAATAGTATTAAAGTGAGGTTGACCAGGTTTACAGGGGCTTTAAAATACACCGCCATACCAGGTAAGGCGGGAAGATAAAGGTCCGTAGACAGTGGTATAAAGGCGCTTAAGAATGTTATAAGCGCTATCAGGCCCTTTTGCCCGAGGTATTTTTGTCTTTTGTTCATATCAACTTCAGCGCTTGTTTTTTGCATTTTTATCTCCACCTTAGAATAGTTAGCAATTATATATATTAGGCTACTCTAATATATAGTTGTTTTTATTTAATTTCAAGCACTCAGTCGGTAAATATTGCACATTAAAAAGAAAAAGGCGTCCGTAAATTGCCGGGATGAATACCTTTAGGAAATAGGAACAAATTAATTTACACTTGTTATTGGATGGCACTTTAAAGCGAAAATGATGGGGAGCGCTTTATAATTTAAGAAGGAGAACCCGCCCCTGTCTCAATTAAACGATTGGTCTGACTGTCGTATTGAATGAAGCGCCTTTGCTCTGACCGGCCTTATCTATGCGCGCCAATGCCTCGGCCAACCGGCGGGCGCCTTCAGATAAAAGATCTTCAGGGTGGGTAGTAAAGCAAAGGCGGATTTCCCTATCCCCGTTCGGCGTAGAATAAAAAGCCTCGCCGGGAACAAAAGAAAGCCCGGTTTTGGCGGCCTCGTGCAGCAACCTGCTGGATAAGACCGGAGCCTGGATCCTGCACCAGAGATAAAAACCTCCCTCAGGCATATTGAAAACCAGTTTTTCCCCGCAACAGCGCCGCAGCGCCTTGACCAGCGCATCGCGGCGTTTTTTATACTCCGTGCGTACAAAGGCCAGGTGCTCCGGCAATGCTCCCTCTTCGAGCAGGCGGTGCGCCAGCCACTGGGCCAAATTGTTGCTGTGCAGATCGACAAACTGCTTATCCAAGGCCAGCCGGTTGATCAAAGCCGGGTGGGCAGCCACATAACCAGGATGATAGGGGTGCTATAATCCATGAGGTCGTTTAAACACTTATATCCCACGCAAGGACCGTAACACAAATGGTCAATTATGTAGGGGTCGCTTGATATCAGTGATGGCGTTGACAAGCCCGGTATTTCGTAAAATGAACGCATCAATTTATGAAGATGTTGCAATTCAAATGGGGTATTGACATATCTGAAGAGATGAGGGAGAATAAGACTACGAATACACACTGTGTAATATTACATATTGTATAGAGATATGATTTTTTCTCTGCGTCAATGAACCTTGAGGAGGTGTGGTTTTGGAACTTGAGAATATGCCGGTTGAAGGCAGGGCTGAGAGAAAGAAAAAGGAAACACGGCGAAAAATTGTGGCGGTGGCCATCGGGCTCATAGAGCGACAGGGATTTAACAATACCACTATGGAACAGATAGCAAATGATGCTGATATCGCCAGGAAGACCCTCTATAATCACTTCCCTGTAAAAGAAGCGATTGTAGAGGAATATGTGAGAGAAATATCCAGGGGACTGGCGCAAGGGACCTTTGACACATTGGATAAGCTGCCTGACATCAGATCGCGCCTGCTGGCCGCTCTTGATAAAGCCTACGAATGGGTTGAAATAAACCCGGAGCTAACTGGTATTTGCCTTGGCTACCGGCTGAAGAACATGTCAAAGGGGTCAGGCTACAGTGATGGTGAAACGGGCACCCAGAGCATCATGGCTGAGATTATTCGCAAAGGACAGCTGGCGGGTGAAATCAGGCGTGATGTATCTGTTACTCTGCTGGTAGCGCAAATCGATATTATGCGCGGTGTGGTCGTCATGGACTGGTTGAAGGATCCGTCAAGATTTGAACTGCGACCACAGATGGCCAACATTGTGGACCTGTTTTTATACGGAGCCATTGACCGGGAAGGAGCTCAATAATATAAACAGGGGGTGACGGGAATAATGGAATCTCCAATCAAGTACATATTGACCTGGGATGAAGCTTTTCAGTCCGGCTCCCAGGTGTCCGGAGGAAAGGGTTGGAATTTGGCTCGCCTGGCCAGGTACGGCTTTAAGATCCCCCGAGGAATAGTTCTAGCTACCCGGGCTTACCACGAATTTATAAAGTATAATCAGCTGCAGGAGAGTGCCTGGACCTGGATGAAAAAGAGGTTCTTACAAGGAAATTAAGGGACACCAGTATCCAATACCATATTATTATGGAAAAAAGGGCAAGATAAAAGGCAAGGAGCCTGCGCCAACGCGATAACTCTTTGCCTTTTATTTATTTGCAGTGTTATCTAATTCTGAAAATGCAGGTGCGAATTCATTCGCACAAATGCAGCGTTGGCTGCCACAAGTCCGGCGCTGGCGCGCCGTGTGCGATTGAAATCGCGCCTACATCGCCGGTGTTTTCATGACGCGTGGCGCCGCGATAGCGGCGTGGGCAACTGCTCGCGAGAACACAAAGTTCTCAACCACATTGCTTAGTTTTGTCCTCTACCGGCCCGTGATAAGCGTGAGAAACTAATTTCTATGTTTTGCGCCTGTATATACTTTATGAGGTCACCTGGGCGTTTGCCTTCCTGCTGAGCCTCCGGCTTATTCTTTTGCCCCAATCATCAAAAATAGTATACACAACGGGCACAAAAACCAGGGTGATAAGCGTCGACAGGGTTAGACCAAAGGCCACCACCACGGCCATCGGCGCCTGTCCTTCGGAGCCTTCACCAGTACCGAAAGCCAGAGGCAGGAGCGCCAGGATGGTGGTAAGCGCGGTCATCAGGATGGGGCGCAGCCTGACCGGTCCGGCTTCCAGAATAGCCTCCCTGAGATCGTAACCCTTTTTGCGCAGGGTGTTAATGTAATCAACCAGCACAATGGAGTTGTTTAGGACAATCCCAACCAGCATAATAGCGCCGATCAAAGCCGGCACGCTCAGGTGGTGTCCGGTCAAGCCCAATCCCAGGACCACCCCGACAAAGGTGGGGGGTAGGGCAAACATAATGATAAAGGGTTGGAACAAAGATTCAAACTGGGCAACCATGAACATATATACCAGCACAATAGCCAGCAGCAAGGCCAGCCCCAGGGAGCCGAACGATTCCGCCATATCCGAGGCCTGACCGCCAAACTCAACCAGGTAACCTTCAGGGACAGCAAGGTTGTCCAGTTTTGCCTTGATTTCCGCATTAATACTGCCCAGGTCCCGGCCGGCAATATCAGCGGTAATACTGACCTCCCGGTTTTGGGTGTACCTGGAGATTTGCTGCGGGGCCTTGTCGGTTACGATCTGCGCCACTGAGTTTACAGGTACTCTGGCGCCGGTGGAAGATACAATGGTCAGGTTGGCCAGGGTATCTGATGTGGCGGTTAAACTGTCGGTGGTTTCCAGCCTGATATCCACCTCGTTATCGCCGGTGCGCATCTGGCTGACAACCTGTCCGTCAAAAGAATTGCGGACCGCGGACAATACCTGGCTGGCGGAGAGGCCATAGCGGGCGGCTTGTTCCCGGTCTACAACCACCTGCAGTTCATAACTGGCATCGGCCAGGGAGTTTACGGCATTTCTAGTCCCGGCGGTTTCTTTAACGATATTGAGTACCTGGTTGCCCAGCTGCTCCAAAACTTCCAGGTCATCGCCGCGTATGGAAATATCAATCGCGCTGCCGGTTGACATTGCCGACCCGGTAGTTACATTTATCTCAGCTCCCGGCACCTTGGCCAGAATCCGGCGTAATTGTTCCGCGGCCTCAGTGGTTGTAATCCGGCGTTCGTCCAAGGGCTTCAGTTTTACCTGCAAAGAAGCCTCCCGGGAGCCTCCGCTGCTCATGGAATAGGCGCCGCCGCCGCCGACTGTGGCAAAGATATGGTCGACATCACTGATTTCATGCCTGATCAGGTCTTCAATGTTTTCAGCGAATTGTTTTGTTTCTTCCAGCTTGGTCCCGGCCGGCAGTTTGACGTCTACGGTCAGTTCGCCCTGGTCCATATTGGGTATGAACTCGGTCCCGATTAATGGCGTGGCGGCCAGGCTCAAGGCCAGTGCCAAAACAACTAACCCGACGACTCTCTTTCTGTGGTCCAAAGCCCACCGCAGAAGTTTTCCGTAACGTTCGTTCAGCCTGTGCAAGAGACGTCCAAAATGGACGGCAGGGTTTTTGCTTTTTCCTTCAAAAACCGCTTCAGGCGGGGGTACACTTTGCAATAGCTTTGAAGAAAGCATTGGCACCAGCGTTAAAGCGGCAAATAAAGCGGCGATGTGGGAAAAACTCACGGTTAAAGCCAGGGGTTTAAACAATATGCCGGCCAGCCCTTCCACAAAGACGATGGGCATAAAGACAAGTACCTGGCACATGGCTGACGCCGTCACGGCGCTTCCCACTTCAGCCGAGCCCAGCTTGGCTGCTTCAATAATCCCGAAACCGTTTTGGCGGTAGCGATAGATACTTTCCAGCACTACCACGGAAAAGTCCACCAGGGAGCCCAGTCCCAGCATCAGACCGCCCAGGGACATCATATTGATGGTCTGCTTGCCGAAATACAACATGGCAAACGTGGCTATGATGGAAATGGGTATTACGATCATCACGACCAGAGTGCTGCGAATATTACGCAAGAAGAAGTAAAGTACGATCATCGCAAATATGCCGCCCAAAAGACCGTGATGGGTGACACCGTCGATGGAACTTTGGATGAATGTGGACTGGTCCATTACGGTTTCTATCTTCATGCCTGCCGGCAGCACTTTGTTGAGTTCGTTAACTTCCTCGTGTACTTTCCTGGCCACCTGCACGGTGTTGCCGTCCGACGCTTTCATGACGTCAATACCCAGGGACGGTTCGCCGTTGGTGGATGTGTAGGTGGTCTCGTCCTTAAACGAGTCCTCGATAGTGGCAATATCACCCAGGGCAATGGTGTTTCCTGTACCTGAAAGACTAATCCTGATATTTTTTAAGGATTCGGGAGTATTGTACTCACCTAAAACTCTAATGGTCATCTCGCTGGAACCGCTGTCAACAGTTCCCGCTGAACCTGCAATATTATCCCCGGCAATATTCTGTACCACTTGAGAGACACTCAAGCCATAGGACTCCATTTTGGCCCGGTCCAGTTGGATCTTTATTTCCCGTTCCTTGCCCCCGTTAATTGTAGCCGAGGCGACCCCGCTGATTCTTTCCAGGCGGGGTTTAATAGTATCTTCAGCAACTGTCTTAAGGCGCACCAAATCTTTCCCCTCAACGGAGAGCATGATAATCGGCATATTATTGGGGTCCATTTTCAGGGTCATGGGTGAGCCGGCATCTGATGGCAGCGAGCCTTTAATCATTTCGACCTTATCACGCAAATCATTAACGGAGTTGTCCACACTGGTGCCCCAGTCGAATATTACGATTACCATCGAACGCCCGAACTGGGATATTGACCTGAGTTCCGTAACGTTGCTGACAGTCGCCACCGACGACTCAATTGGTTTGGTGATCAGTTTCTCTACTTCAGCCGGGGCGGCGCCTTCGTAGGAGGTAACAATTGCCGCGACCGGCAGCTCCATATTGGGGAAAAGGTCGACAGCCAGGCGGGGCAGAGAAAACAGCCCCAAAACAACCAGGGCCAAAATCAACATGGTTATGGCAAGAGGGCGTTCGACAGATACATCAGTTATTTTCAATTCGTGTTTACCCCCTTTCAGAATTGACCACTTCAACTGCCTGGCCGTCAGTCACCAGGTGATTGCCCTTGACAATGATCTCCTGTCCTTCCTGAATACCTTCGGTTATTTCAACCAGATCCCCGGTCGAGACCCCCTTCTTGACCGTTATTTCTTTGGTTTTACCGTCTTCTACCGCATAGACATAAAATTGCCCGTTGCGTTCCAACACCGCGTCTACCGGCAGTGTTATCGCTCCCTTGGATATGCCGGTTTCAAGGTCTAATTGGGCCACCATGCCGGCTTTAAGATCACCTTGATCATTGTTTACTTGAATTTCCACGGGGAAAGCCCGGGTGGAAGAGTCAGCTTGAGGCGCTACCGAGACTACGGTACCGGTTACGGTTTTATTCAAAGAGTTAATGATTACTGGAACCTCGACCCCCGGTTTAATGGAAACGACAACATTTTCTGATAGTTGTACTTTAACTTTAACTGTATCCAACTGCACTATTGTTAGCGCGGTAGCCTGAGGGCCGGCCATTTCACCATTTTCTATACTTACCGATGCTATCAATCCTGTTAATGGCGAAGCCACTGTGAAGTTGTTGCAATTTTCCAGTGCGTTTTGATAGGTAGCCTGTGATTGTATAAGTTGCTCCTCCGCCAGTTGCTTGCCGATGAGGGCATTATTGAGCTTGCTTTCCGCCTGCTCAAATTGTGTTTTAGACACTGTTTGCGCCTCATAAAGCGCTTTGATGCGGTCATAGTTCAACTGGGCGTCAGTGACTTCCTGTTCAGCTTTATGTAGACCGGCTCTTGCTACACCCACCCCGGCCTCTGACAGGGTTTTTGCATTGAGGGCTTCGGTGGCGTCTAGCTCGAATAAGACTTGCCCCTTGCTAACTCTATCTCCCACCTTAACATGCACTGCCGTTACCCGGCCGGAAACCTTTGGGGCTACAGCCGCCTCGGCGCCGGGCATAATTTCCCCGCTGGTATTTAATGTGTGGGCCAGATCTGCAACTTGGGCTTTGGTGATCTCAACAGGGAACAGTACTTCTTCTTCAGGCGTGGTTTTCTTGCCGCAGCCCCCTAGTACCAGCGCAATTAACAATAATATGGCCAGGACTGTTAAACGTTTCAATTTGATATCTTCTCCTTTATAAGCTATTCAATCAATACTAAAAAGCATATTAACTAATTATTTATTTGAAATACCTTCCAAAAAGATATCTAAAGCAGTTTTAGCGGTGTGCTCCAAGACTTTTTTATCATTTTGCTGCTTGAGCCACTGAACGCCGATACCTTCGAAAGTGCCGATAAAGATATTTGCAGCTGTTTCAGGGTCTAATGCTTTAAACTCTCCTTTAGTTATACCGTCCCGTATAACATTCTTGATGATATTGTTTTTATTTGAGTTATTGATATTGGAACAAGCTCTGTTCAATATTTCTTTATCCTTGATATGCAGTAAAAATTCATGGGTTAATGCCAAAAAAGGCGCCGCTATTACTTCAAGGTAGAGATCTACAAATTTGCCAAGAGCCGCCTTCGCTGAATCTTCACTTTTTAACCGGGCCGTGAATTCCCTGTTCCATTCACTCAGGCGTTTTTCAATTATATACAAAAAAATTTCATCTTTGCTTTTGAAATGCCAGTAAATTCCCCCTTTACTGATTCCCGATGCCTTTACAATCTCATCCATAGTAGTACAATTATAACCGGAGGACAAAAAACAAGCTAAGGCAGCATCTGCGATTAAGTCCTTTTTTAATGCTTTATCCACAATTATCAGCCCCCCTAACAAACCGACTGGTCGGTCTGGAACAATTTTACGGCGAATTTTTACTTTAGTCAAGAGCTGGTTACTTTACCTTTACATTAAAAACAATGTCAAACTTCCTATGTGAACGCCCAATAAGGGTGAGGCGGGGGACGGTTCTCTGTCTCACCCTTCTGGATAGTTTGAAATTTTTATTAGTTGGCTTTTTGAGTGGCTCTTAATTGAAATCGATGTTAAGCTAATGCAGGGAGGTATGGGTTGCATGATCAGGCAGGCAGTTGAAAAGGATTTGTGTGAGATTATGGAAATTTATAATGACGCTATATTAAATACCACGGCAGTATACACCTATAAGGTCCAGACAATAGAGGAAAGAAAGCTGTGGTTTCAAAAGAAGAATGAGGACAATTTTCCGGTCATCGTTTTCGAAGAAGACAATACGGTCATGGGTTTTGCCACTTTTGGACCTTTTAGAGCCTGGCCGGCTTATAAATACACCATAGAACATTCGGTTTATGTACATAAGGACTATCGGAAACGCGGCATTGGAACTGCGCTGTTAAAACAAATAATCAAGCTTGCTAATGAAAGAGAGTATGCGACATTGGTTGCCGGTATAGATGCTTTGAATGAAAAAAGTATTGTAATGCATGAAAAAATGGGTTTTCAATATTCCGGCACAATAAAGAGGGCCGGCTTCAAGTTCGGCAAGTGGCTTGACCTGGTATTTTATCAGTTGGATCTGACCGGTCCGGAAGATCCGATTGAGGGGTAAGGGTAAATGATTCGGATACCTGGCCGGCGGTAAGCAGCTGAGACGAACCAGGTAATATCGGGATTATTGTTTGTTGACAAAATTATACCTTTGCGGGTGATATTAATAAAGATAATTGGTTTACTATATATTTATATCATAGAGAAATACTCGTAATATTAATAGGCTGGTTGATGAGAATATTTGGAGCCGGGTCTTTTTTTTCAGAAAAGCAGGAATAAGTCAACAAAAAGAAAATTATACCTCAGTGGAGGTATTAGAAATGATCGAGATCAAGAACCTCAGCAAAATCTATGCAACAACGGGTCAACAAGTCCTGGCGCTGGATGATGTCAGTCTCACTGTGAAAAAGGGTGAGATATTCGGAATTATCGGCTTGAGCGGAGCAGGCAAAAGCACTCTGATCCGGTGTATAAACATGCTGGAAAAGCCTACCCGTGGGTCTATTGCGGTCGATGGACGCGAGATTACCTCGCTCGGCATGGGGGAGCTGCGTTTAGCCCGGCAAAAGATCGGCATGATCTTTCAGCAATTCAACCTGCTGTCTTCCAGAACCGTCTTTGACAACGTCATGTTCCCGCTGGAGATAGCAAAAGTGCCGCGCGCGGAAGCAACAAAGCGGGTACAGGAACTCCTGGAACTGGTGGGCCTTACCGACAAGGCCGGGATGCACCCGGGCCAGTTGAGCGGAGGCCAAAAGCAGAGAGTGGGTATCGCCCGGGCACTGGCCAACGGCCCCAAGCTGCTTTTATCCGACGAGGCCACTTCAGCTTTAGACCCGCAGACGACCCGTTCGATCTTAAAATTATTAAAAGATATCAACCGGCAGCTCAATTTGACGATTTTGTTGATCACCCACGATATGAACGTGATTAAAGAGGTTTGCGACCGGGTTGCGGTCATCAGCAATTCCCGGATTGTAGAGATCGGTGATGTTCTGGATGTTTTCTCAAACCCGCAGACACCTACCTCACACAGTTTTGTCAATGCGGTTATCAGCCATGAGGTACCCGCTGAGTTGCTGCACAGTTCCACGGAGCGAAACGGCGAAACCACAACCAGGCTTATCAGGGTGTCATTTATCGGCGCTTCGGCGGGCAAGCCCCTGATCTCCTCAATGGTCCGGCGCTATAACGTTGATGTCAACATCATCTACGGTAACATCGACCGGATTAAAGATACCCCGTTTGGCAACCTGACCCTGGAAATAATCGGGCATCCCGAGTTATTGCAAGAGGCGCTTGATTATCTGCGCGGACAGGGCCTGGAAATAGAGGTGTTAACAAATGCTTGAGCTGTTAGGGGATAATTCCTGGATTGTCGGCAAAGTACTGGTGGCTACCTGGGAAACCATCTATATGGTCCTGATATCCACTGTTTTAAGCTACCTGTTTGGCCTGCCGCTGGGCATCATACTGGTAACCACTGCTAAAAACCATATCATGGAAAACAAGGGCTTAAACCGGGTTCTCGGGTCGATAGTCAATGCCGCGCGTTCCGTCCCATTCATTATTTTCCTGATTTTGCTCATACCGCTTACCCGCTTTGTGGTCGGCACATCTATCGGCACTGTGGCGTCAATAGTGCCGCTTACGCTTGCGGCCATACCCTTTGTTGCCCGGATGGTGGAGACTTCATTAAAAGAAATTGAGTGGGGGCTTGTTGAGGCTGCTGTTTCGATGGGAGCCAGCAATTCTCAGGTTGTATCCAAAGTTTTGTTGCCCGAGGCAATGCCTTCTTTATTGCTGGGGTTTGCCATAACTGCCATTAACCTGGTTGGTTATTCAGCTATGGCGGGAATCGTGGGAGGAGGTGGACTGGGTACCCTGGCCTATTATTACGGCTACCAGCGTTATGAGGACACTGTGATGTGGATTACTGTAATAGTCCTCATCATACTTGTCCAGGGGGTCCAAATGCTAGGCGACAATCTCGCCGGTAAGATAGTTAACAAAAGGAGGTAAAAAGCGTGAAAAGGTTTTTGGTACTCGTAGGTTGTCTAATATTTGCTGCAGGTGTTTTAGCGGGCTGCGGCGGCAAGCCGGCCCAGGAAAACGCCGGGAGTTCAGATACTCCCGCCAAGTTGGTGGTTGGAGCTACCGCCAAACCGCACGCCGAAATATTGGAGATAGTAAAGCCCATCCTGCAAAAGGAAAATGTGGACTTAGAAATCAAGGTGTTTACCGATTATGTGCTCTTAAACCCTGCCTTGAAGGACAAGCAGATTGACGCCAACTTCTTCCAGCACGCCCCATACCTGGAGGATTACAACGCCAAGAATAACGCTGACCTGACCTATACAGTTAAGGTACATACCGAACCTATGGGCGTGTACTCCAAAAAGGTTGAAAAGCTTGACGCGCTGTCCGACGGCGCCAGTATAGGCATCCCCAATGATGCGACCAACGGTGGGCGGGCCTTAGCGGTCCTCCAGGAGGCCGGACTGCTCAAACTCAAAGATGGCGCCGGCGTAACCGCCACTGATAAGGATATCGTTGAGAACCCGAAAAAATTAAAGATCCAGATGATGGACGCCGCAATGCTGCCAAGAGCGCTGGAGGATCTGGATCTCTGCGTCATTAACAGCAATTACGCGCTGGAAGCGAACCTCAATCCTGTAAAGGACTCCATCTTCATGGAAGCAAAGGATTCCCCTTTCGCCAACATCCTGGCGGTCAGGTCCGAGGACAAAGACAAGGACAGCATCAAAAAGCTGGGCCAGGCCCTGCAGTCGCCCGAAGTCAAGAAATTCATTGAAGACAATTACAAGGGCAGTGTAGTTCCTGCCTTTTAGATGAGTATGGTTGTTCTGTCAAAAACCGTTGCCGGACATAAAGTCCTGCAACGGTTTTTGACAAAAGACAGAGCTCTTTCAACATTCGTACATGACCCTATAGGACTGCAGTATATCCGGGTTTGGTAGAAGGCTGCTTTCGCAGTGCAAGTGCGATTGAAATCGAACACCCATTTCACTAAGGTTCATCTAGTGCCGGCGCCTTGTCGTCGGCATCATCACGTTCGTCTATGAATGTTCTGTCCCTAAAACTCAGCATTTTTAGGTGTCCTGGCAAAGGAAATAACGTCACGGATGTTGCTCATCCCCGTCAGGTACATGATTAACCTTTCGAAGCCCAGACCAAAACCTGCATGCCTGGTACCTCCGTATTTGCGGAGGTCCAGGTACCACCAGTAATCTTCTCTGTTCAATCCAAGCTCTTCGATCCTTTTTTCCAGGTAATCGAGTCTTTCTTCTCTCTGGCTACCGCCGATTATCTCACCTACGCCGGGGACCAATAGGTCCATGGCTGCGACAGTCCTGCCGTCATCGTTCAACCTCATGTAAAAAGCTTTGATCTCTTTGGGGTAATCCGTTACGAAAGCAGGCTTGCCGAAGTGCTTTTCAGTTATATAACGCTCGTGTTCGGTCTGCAGGTCTTGTCCCCATTCAGCCGGGTACTCAAATTGTTCCCCGGATTTTTTCAGGATCTCGATTGCTTCGCTGTAAGTGATATGGCCAAATTCGGCGTTGATTATGTTTCCCAAACGCTCAAGCAGGGACTGGTCTACAAAACTGTTGAAGAAATTCATTTCTTCGGAACAGTGTTCCAGCACATAGCGTATCGCAAATTTGAGCATATCTTCTGCCAGCTTCATGTCGTCGGTCAGGTCGGCAAAAGCTATTTCCGGCTCGATCATCCAGAACTCGGCTGCGTGACGCGGGGTGTTTGAGTTTTCAGCCCGGAAGGTAGGGCCAAAAGTATATACTTTATTAAAAGCCATACAGTATGTTTCCGCTTCCAGTTGGCCGCTGACCGTCAGGTTTGTTTCTTTACCGAAGAAATCTTTGGTGAAGTCCACTTCTTTTTTTGCATTTCGCGGGGTTTTATCAAAGTCCAGGGTGGTTACCCGGAACATTTCACCGGCGCCTTCCGCATCGCTGCCTGTGATAATGGGTGTGTGTACATAAACAAAGTCTCTTTCTTGAAAGAATTTATGAATGGCGTAAGCAGCGACCGATCTTACTCTGAATACGGCGGCATATGTATTGGTGCGGGGGCGCAGGTGCGCAATCGTGCGCAGGTATTCAAAGGTGTGCCTTTTTTTCTGCAGGGGGTAGTCCGGTGTGGAAAGCCCTTCTATTGTTATGCTTTCCGCCTTCAGTTCGAAAGGCTGCTTGGCCCCGGGTGACTCTACAAGTCCCCCATACACCTTGATGGCAGAGCCGGTGATGAGCTTTGATACTTCTTTGAAGTTGGCCAGGTCCTGATCATATACCACCTGCAGGTTGGAGAAAAATGTCCCGTCGTTAAGCTCTATAAAGCCAAAAGTCTTGGAAGTCCTGACTGTCCTTACCCAGCCGTTTATTTGTATCTTTTTATTTAGGTAGTTTTCCTTCTGTGCGTAGAGTTCTTTTACCGTGGCTATTTCCACTTTGTATCCCCTCGTATAATAGTATTAGAACCACCGGACAACCAAAATTCCAATTGAGGGAAATATGGGTAATCCAGATAGGTTCGGGAACCGGTTCCCAAAGTACGGGTACCGAGACCAACAAAAATCATTTGC